>JAEOST010000202.1 GCA_016840245.1 Candidatus Thorarchaeota archaeon | reverse complement strand
ATAATCATCATCAGGAACTTCACCCTTCTTGTCATAGACAAGCTTGTGTTCGCAGAACAGGACTGGATCAGGGTCTCGAATTGAGGTCTTTATCATTCCCTTAGCATCTGCAGCGAAAGCTGGAACAGCAACTTTCAGACCTGGTGTGTGCATAAACCATGATTCTAGACTCTGTGAGTGATGTGATGCAATGTTCTTGCCGCCTCCCCAGACAGTACGAATAACCAATGGAACTGAGGTCTGTCCTCCGAACATGTAACGCATCTTTGCGGCCTGATTGCAAACTTGGTCCATTGCTAGGGTAATGAGGTCTCCAAACATGATTTCTGCAACTGGCTTCATCCCAGTAATTGCTGCACCTACTGCAGCACCAGCAATCGTGTTCTCAGAGATTGGTGTATCTCTAACCCGATGGGCACCAAACTCCTCTGCTAGGCCCTTAGTGACCTTGAATGCGCCTCCCCAGTTTAGACCTACATCTTCACCCAAGATAAAGACGGTTTCATCCCTGAGCATTTCTTCACGAAGTCCTGCCTTGAGAGCGTCTCTGTATGTCATTTCCGTCATCTAGATCGCCTCCGCAAAGACATCATCCAATGCTTCTTCGGGCTTTGGATATTCAGATTTCTTCGCAAAATCTCCAGCCTTGTCAATTTCTTTCTGAAGTTTTGTTCGTATCTTGTCTGCTTCTTTCTCTGTGAGTGCACCTTGGTCAATCACAATCTTTCTGATTACGTTGACAGCATCTCGTTCTTCACTAAGCCATTCCTTAGCTTCATCTTCTGGTCGGTATTTGGCGGGATCAAACCGAGAGTGACCTCTTTGTCGATATGTTTGACATTCTATTAGAGTAGGTCCTCCGCCCTCTCGAGCTCTCTTGACAGCTTCAACTGCTGCCTCGTATACTGCTAAGGCATTATTTCCATCAACTACAACATTAGGTATACAATATCCATCAGCCCTCTGGGCAATTGTTGCTGAGGGGCAAGTAAGTTTGATTGGTGTACCCATAGCATAGAGGTTGTTTTCAACTACCCAGATAACTGGCAGTTGCCAAATAGCGGACATATTCAATGATTCACCAAAAGTGCCATTGTTTGATGCTCCATCTCCAAAGAAGCAAGCTACAACATCTTTTGTACCTCGCATCTGACAAGACAAAGCAGCTCCCACAGCAATTGGTAACCCTGATGCAACTACACCGGTTGCGCCTAAGACTCCTTTTTCGAATTCAGTGATATGCATGGAACCACCCTTTCCCTTGCAGGACCCAGTGGCCTTTCCAAGAAGTTCTGCTAAAGCCGCATTTGGATCAGCTCCTTTAGCAATGACATGTCCATGTCCTCTGTGAGTGCTTTGGATCCAATCCGAATCTTTCAGAGCTACAGCAATTCCAGCAGCAGTGGCTTCTTGTCCTAGATAGAGATGAAGGGTACCTGGCACGATGTTCTCACCGAACAACTCCCAGACCTTCTCCTCGAAGAGACGTACACGTAGGGTCCTTGTATACAGGTCAATGAGTATTTTCTTATTTACCGCCATTGTATCATTCCGCCTGTTCGGAAGGGGCATTCAGAGCGGACCCTAAGGCGATGTCTGATAAACTCTTCGAAGTAGCATCAAATGGAAAATAGTGGTTTTTTACCTGAAAACATGTGTTTCGCTGTTCACCGCAACGAATATCATTCGCCGTACATTCTGGAAGAATACTCAATTTCAGTATTCAGTGGTGTTCGGCAATGAACCGTGTAGGGGTACAGGTCCGCTTGATGTCAGGTAGGACCTTAATGCAAGGAAGAACTATGGAAATTGGAAAACTCTCTGATGGGTACAGAGATGCAGTAGGATATTGTGAACTAGACTCAACAGTTCTTGAGACCTTAGGCATCTCAGCTGGTGACCCTATAGAAGTTGAAACAATCCATGGGCAAGTGATTTTGAAGAGTAAGAAGAGCAGAGGAAAGGATCCAGGATATGCATTCATTCCAACAGGTCCTTACTACAATTTGCTGCTTGATTCAGACACTCAAGAGAGTGGAATGCCTAGTTACAAAGGCATCGAAGCAAAAGTGTTTGCTGCATCTGGAAAGGAAGTAACTCCATTGCGCGAACTGCTCAAGATGGGAGGAACCTGATATGACAGAGTCGAAGAGAGTTGTAGAAGATGTACCTTGTACATTTTGTGGATGCTTATGCGATGATATTGAACTCGAGGTAGAAGGCAATCACATT
>JAEOST010000201.1 GCA_016840245.1 Candidatus Thorarchaeota archaeon | reverse complement strand
TGCTCTTGAAACCCATATCACGTTCTACATTAACCTCAACCCACCGGCCCTGGCAATCGAATCCGTTCTGATATCGAGTTTGATATCCTTGCATGGCCTTGAATCTCTGATACAAGTCCTTGTATGTTCGACCCCATCCATGGTGGACTCCCATAGGATTGTTTGCTGTGATCGGTCCATCAAGAAATGACCATTTAGGTCCCTTTACTCTGAGTTGTTTCAATTTCTCAAATGCTTGAGTTTCATCCCAGAACTTCAGAACTTCCTCTTCTTGGGCAACGAAATCGACTTTGTTTGGTACTGGCTTGAACATTGATATCACTAACCTCGGTTGTAATTGTTAGATAGGAAGGTCATTCGTGGTTTCCTCTCGTAATGCTTTGAATGTCTATCAAGAAAACCAACAGGTGTGTAATCAGAGAATGGACTACAGAGTTGTTCACAGTTGCTAGTGAATTTGGCAATCCATCCTTTATCCACCTATTGACTCTTCTTCGGGGTTGACTCAGTTAAAAACCTTGGGCTAAATAACATTGACCATCATAGTTCTATAACTGAAGGAGGTCCGACCAACACTTAATTGTTAGATGCCTGTTTGAATCATCTAGCCCTTTAGCACATGAAAGGTGATTGAACTGAGTGCTCTAGAAGAACGAACATTGGACAAATTGGCAGATATGATTTACAACGTACTTTGGCAAGATATCTTGGAAGTATTTCAAGCAGTCAGAACCAAGATGGATACAGAAGGACCTGAGGCTGTTAAGACCGAATTTGCTCAATCCAAGGAGAGATTTCTAGCTGGTTCGTTTTCTGATCATCTTGAAGTCAGGTGGGGTATGAACCTCTGTCCGTTCTGCAATGATGATAACATCGAGAAGAATGGGATAGCATACGTACAACCCTCTGGAGATGGTCTTGAATTCAACCAATGTTTGAATGACAGAATTGGTATTCTATACAATCTGGTTACTGCAAAGGCAACCATGGACAGTTTCGTAATTGGTCTAGGAAAACCTGCTCAGTTCAATGGTATGTCTTTCTATTGGACTGCGGTTGGACCTGAAAGCATGAATTCCTTCCAACCAGTGTATGAGGGGGTTAAGGATGGTCCATGGATTGGGTCTGTTTCTTTTGACAGTGATCTCAACACTCGATTTCTACCATTTGAATCCATGAAAGAGTCAGTTGGAAGAGGAGCTGAAGATCCTTGGATAACTGAGATACCAGAGGATCTCCAAGAGGCAATCAATCAGTATGTTGCAGTTGCTAAAGCGCAAATCGAAGTTGCTCTTCTAATATAGAACCAAGGTGATGCTGTTGGCAAAGGAAAAACTAGTTCGTGATAGAATACCCGAGTTAATTCGCAACTCTGGTGAAGAACCCATTGTGCGAAAAGCAACTACACAGGAACTAGAGCGATTCCTACTGGAGAAGATTGTTGAAGAAGCTCTTGAGTTCAAAGAAACTGGTGATATTGACGAACTTGTTGATATCCTCGAAGTGTTAGATGCATACATGGAATATCGCAAGATTGATTCTGGACTTATGGAGATTCAACAACACGCGAAGCGGTTAGCGCGTGGAGGATTCACTGAAGGACTCGTTCTACAGATAGAAGACTAGTTTTGCCTCTACTCACTATCCATACTCTGAAACATATGAAATTCTTTATATTCTGAAAAAGTCAGCACCGTTCTAGAATACCACCCTGTTCAGTGGTGGTGCCATGTGGCCATGGAGTGAATGATTTTGGCAACTGATAAAGTAGATCCGGTACCCGCAGAGCCCATCAAGCATGAAGATGGAGGACCTCTAACGAGGTACCATTGTGAAAAGTATCCTGTGAAGGCATTGCCTTACACAACCCAATCAATCTGTCCAGAATGTCTAATTGAGGATGAGAAAACCGTAGTTATCGATGCTCTTGTCTACGAAGAAAATGGTAAGATTATGTACAAGAAGAATTGCGATAAACACGGAGAATACGTTGATGTTTACTGGGGCGATGCCGAGATGTTCAAGAAGGCACAAGGCTGGTGGTACAAGTCCGTTGGTCTTGACAATCCCCGAACCGAGACCGTGAAAGGGTGTCCAGAAGATTGTGGACAGTGTCCAGAGCATAAATCCCACACTGCACTAGCTCTTCTTGACGTTACCAATCGATGTAACTTACGGTGCCCAATCTGTTTTGCTGTTGCTGCTGAGGGTGGTTCTGTCTATGAACCAGAGCCTGAAGAAGTCCTTGAGATGATGAGGAATCTTCGACGAAACCTTCCTGTTCCAGCTCCGGCACTCCAGTTTGCCGGTGGTGAACCAACTGTCAGCAAGCACCTCCCACAGTATATCACATGGGCCAAGGAGCTTGGTTTCAAGCACGTTCAGATTGCTAGCAATGTTATCAGAATCGGAAAGAGCAAGCAATATCTCCAAGAGTTACGTGATGCAGGACTTTCTACCATCTACATGCAGTTTGATGGAATTACCCCTAAACCATACCTCGAAGCTCGTGGTACGGACCTTCTTCCTTTGAAGAAGCAGGCTGTTCAGAATGCTCGTGAGGTTGGAATGGAATCTCTTGTATTAGTCCCAACTGTTGTCCGTGGAATCAATGATGATCAGCTTGGCGGCATAATCAACTTCGCTGTTGAGAACCGTGATGTTGTCAGATGTATCAACTTCCAGCCAGTTAGTATAACCGGTCGTATTGACCATGATGCTCGCAAGGACATGCGAATCACAATACCTGATTGTATTCACTTGATTGAGGAACAAACTGGTGGCAAAATTCCAGCATCTGAATGGTACCCAGTACCTTCTATGATGCCTGTTGGCCGTGCACTTGGTCTTATCAAGGGTGGACCAGATCTCGAGCTCAGCTCACACTTTGCTTGTGGAATGGCCACTTTCATTTACATCGATGATGATGGAGATTACAAACCAATCACAGATTTAATCGATGTTGACAAGTTCTTGGTTCTACTTGAGGAGATTGCTAATCTCTACGCTGATGAAGCAAGGGGAGCAAGCAAGAGAGCTAAGGCTAAACTTGCAGCTGGTGTTCGTCACATCAAGAAGAAGGGTCTCATCAAGGACCTTTTGGGTGCATTCCTGAATCGTGGTGACTACGATTCATTGGCTAAACTCATGAGACGTATCATCATGGTTGGCATGATGCACTTCCAAGATCCTTACAACTTTGACCTTGAACGTGTTCAGCATTGTGATATCAACTACTCAGTTCCAGATGGAAGGATAATTCCATTCTGCACAATGAACACCATCCACAGGTCCAGGGTTGAAGAGAAGTTCTCAAAGCCTATCGAGGAGTGGCGCAAGGGTCACAAACCAAATCAGGTCGAAGAGGACAGTATCTCAAAACCATACTCCAGTGATTGAGCTTAGGAAACATGTGCGTGCCGCTAAAAGGCGCGCACTTCCTCATTCTTTTCACTCTAAGTTTTTACAATAGTGAACTAATGCACTTTAATAAGAAATTAACAGTGTTAACAATCACATAATGGTAGAAATCTCCAGGAAATAGATGCATTTTTTTCAAGTCTACCGGCCTTTAATTTTGTGAATTATCACAGTACCAAAACAAACTTTAATAGGTGGCATACTGGATTAACAACAGTCTAAGTAGGAACCAACGGGCATAAACTATCTTAAACTACAAAACATGGCGAGCGTGTGGGCTAGTTTTTCGTTACATGCCCTCAATTACGAAACTCCCCCCTCCTACCACGATTCCCATATGCTCGCCACCCTCTTCTACTTCTTCC
>JAEOST010000200.1 GCA_016840245.1 Candidatus Thorarchaeota archaeon | reverse complement strand
GCCGTTTTCCACAGAATTCATCAGAATCCCGTTTGTGAAGGCGACGTCATAACCACTAGACCACCGGCCCTGTAGTGTCTAGTAGCGATACTCTTAACGAAACTACCTCTTCCGTCTCTTAGGCCTGAGGTCCTTTGTCCTGCACTTTCTGCACTTCTTAGCCTTCAATGGATTGGTTGCTCCACAGTATCGACATATCGACTTGTAGAGTAGATAGTGCTGTGCAAGTCTTCGTTTTTCAATGTCAGCAACTGGCATCTTTTGGACCTCTATTATTATTGACGGACATACTAGTCTCTAATGAGCCCGCGAAGGCAATCCACTCGACTCTTGTTTTAAACTTACCCCTATATTCACAAGGTCAGAAGAACATCCGGTTAGAGTGCATCCTTCAGCAATGTAGCAATATCACTTGGTTTTTCAGCTACAGAAATACCAGCATCGTTGAAAGCCTTTATTTTTGCTGCCGCTGTACCACTGCTTCCGCTGATGATAGCTCCAGCATGTCCCATTCTCTTACCTGGCGGTGCAGTTCGTCCAGCGATGAATGCAACTGCTGGAATGTCCACATTGTCCTTGATATAGGCTGCAGCTCGTTCCTCCGCATCGCCGCCAATCTCTCCAACAAGGACGAGTGCTTTAGTGTCCTTGTCCTGTTCAAAGAGTTTGACTGCCTCAATTGTTGTGAGTCCAACACAGGGATCTCCACCAAGCCCAAGCGCTGTGGAGATTCCAATACCTGCATTTGTCATACCCGCAGCAATCTCGTATGTGAGTGTTCCACTGCGTGACATCAGTCCCACTTTGCCTTCGGAGAAGACATGACCCGGCATGATTCCGAGCTTCTGTTTTGCACCCGGAGTGATAATCCCTGGAGTATTTGGTCCAATGACAGTTGTTCCCTTTCGCTTTGCAGCATCAATTAATCTGATCTCATCCTGAACTGGAACATGCTCAGTTATGACAACGACAGGATTAAGATCGGCAGCAATTGCCTCTAGAGCTGCGTCCCCTGCGAACGGTGCAGGGACGAAGATGATTGAGGCTGTTGCATTGTACACCCTCTTCGCTTCAATGACGCTATCAACGACTGGGATACCGTTTACTTCCTGACCACCCTTTCCAGGTGTAACGCCTGCGACGATCTTGGTTCCATACTCTAGCATAGCTGCAGAGTGAAATGTGCCCTGACCGCCAGTGATTCCCTGAATGATGACCTTAGTGTCTTTATTGACCAGTATCGCCATTCTATGCAACCTCCTTTACCAGTTCAACAACCTTTGAAGCCGCATCTTCCATAGTCTTGACGAACGGTATACCTGCCTCAGCAAGAATCTCCTGGCCCTCTTTCTCGTTAGTTCCCACCATTCGAATCACCATTGGTACCGTTATGTCACCATCCGCTCGAGCTGAAAGAATGCCATTAGCAACATCATCACATCTTGTGATACCTGCCATGATGTTCACAAGTATTGCTTTCACCTTTGAATACATCATGGCGACCTCAATACCCTTCTCAACTCGTTCAGCATCAGCACCGCCTCCAAGATCGAGGAATGTACTGGCCTTCCCACCGTAGAGTTCAACCGTATCCAGTGTGGCCATAGTGAGGCCCGCACCATTGCATATACAGGCTATATTGCCATCAAGTTCAACATAGGCCATGTCATGCTCTGTAGCAAGTTGCTCTCTCTCATTTTGCTCTACAGGGTCTCTCTTGATTCCCTCAATCAGTCTCTTATGTCTGTAAAGTGCATTGTCGTCCACGTTTAGACGTGCATCTGCTGCCAAGAACCTTCCATCTTTTGTAAGAATTAAGGGATTAATCTCTGTAAGCTCCACATCATAGGCCTTGACAATCTGCCAGAGCTTCAGGAAGAAGCTAGCGAGACCGTTGATCTGTTTCCCTTTGAATCCCATTTCAATTGCCATCTCACGGGCTTCGTATGGCTGGAATCCCAAGGTAGGATCCACATCCTTCTTGATTATCTTCTCTGGACTCTCTTCTGCCAGTTCCTCAATTGACATTCCACCAGCAGCACTGCCAATTACTACATACTTGCGCTCATTTCTGTCAATGGTTATTCCCGCATAGATCTCCTGCTGGATATCAAGTAGTTCCTCAATGAGTACAGCCTCAACAGGTAGATCATTGATTCTCATCGCAAGTATGTTTTCTGCATGCTTTGCAGCTTCATCTGGGGTGTCAGCAAACTGTATACCACCTGCTTTCCCTCTCTTTCCAGCTAGCACCTGAGCCTTGACAACTACAGGCTTACCCACTTCGGCAGTCTTAGCCTTTGCTTCCTCAGGGGTTCTGGCAACACCTCCCGGAGGTGTAGGCATCTTAAATTCACGAAAAATTTCCTTGGCTTCATGTTCAAACAGCTTCACAACAATCACCGTAGAACGGGGTCTCTGTAACACCCCATGTTGAGCGCCGCGACAAAGCTTTGTCCTAAAAAGGTTAGCTGATGGCTGCAAGAAGTTCGGAGATGTTGCTTTCCAACTTCTTACTCTCTTTTCTCACACTCTTTTGCGTTGACTTGTCCATCAAGTTGGAGAGTATTCTAAGTGCATAATGTGTTTCTTCAAGACAGTTTTCCACAATTCCAGGAAGACCATTTTTACTCTCCACCAAGCTCTCGATACTGTCTGCGGGTAAGCGATCAAAGACATACCTCACCAATTGCTTTGGTATCCCCGTGCCTGCTCCAACAATTGCAGGTAGAATGTCTCTTAGTCCCTTTTCTTTTGTTGAAAGGGCTTTCATCACAATTCGTGCATCCCGGATTGGGACTCCTAATACTGCAACACTGTTACCCAACTCTGTGCAACGCATAGTCTTGCCTTCTTGTACAAGTAGACCATCCTTCTGAAGCTCACCCACTATCTCAAGACCCCATAGTGCTGTCTGGAGAACTGCATTTGCATACGGTCTAGTATCGACATCCTTGACAACAAATCTAGAGAACTTAACCAAATGTTTGCATAGCCTGTGTTTCTTAATGCCTTGGAACTTCCACGATTCACAGGAACAGGTAACTCCTTCCTCAGCTTTGAGCACAACATGATGCCAGAAATCACGGCTACTGCTTCTCACAAGTCCTGCAATCTTTGATGGCGTAACTGAAACAACTTTCACTGAATCATCTGGAATCTCTTCAGATCTCTTAATTGTGGACTTAGTCGAGCGAAGTGAAACAAGGGTTTCCACAGACGTGTCTTCAGCTTCCAAGAAACCATCATCTGTGAATGTCATCGCTCTATTACTAGCCGCCCAGTAGGTGCGGTCGATAACACTGAAGAGACTCTCAGTCCTCGTTAACCTACCGCAGAGATGAGTGAGGGCTAGATCCTGTATATTTTCCGAGTCATCCATGAAGCTGTCAACTTCTCCGAGGCGTGGACTGATATTGCCCTCAACGTCTTTAACGAAGTATTTAGCAAGGACTCTGTGACGTTCTGAATCCCTGTCCACAACGACAATTCCAAATGCCTCATTGTCTTGTTTTGGTCTACCAGCTGAAGCCAATACATCTGCAACCTGCCATTCTGATAGCATGGTCAGGTCTTCACTCTTTGAGAGATCCTCACCTGCTGTTTGAGTAAAGACTCCGATTAGGAATACAACCGAAGCTCTAATGCCACTTGCTATCGCAAACCTTGTGGGCATTACAATAACTGGAACCAAGCCCTGCTCACATGCTGCTGATATTGCTCTTCTTTGAGTCTTTGATACACCCTCATGAATGAACGCAACACCTCTTGCTAAACTCCTACCAAGTTTGGTTGTCATATCGCAATCCGGGTAATGCTCCATCACAGTTTTTGTCAGAACCCGTAAGTCATCTTCATGTCCTGCCGTGAGCCTGAGATCCAGTGGAGTAAACTTCGGATCACTTTCTGCACCAGATAGTTGTGTTGCTAGATTCTCACATGTTTCCATATCCGAACACAGTATTGCAATCTGCCCTTGTCTATAATGAACAAACTCAGTTAAATCTGCAAGAGAGTCATTCACATTGTCAAATGCCTTTACACTGTAGATACGTCGTATATCTGGAGTTGGATCAGTAACAATTGTTGCTCTTAGCCAGGAACTCAGCTCTTCTATATCTGCCACAGGTGGACATAGAGCAAGATACTGTACTTGTGATTCAGTTCCCATAATTGTAACTAACAAGCTTTCTAGCCTTGGACCAAGGTTCGGTTGTCCAATCAAATCTAGTCGATTGACTAATACTAGTTCAACTCCCTCAAGGACAGCTGGATTAGATCGCATTGCAATACTCAATGACCGAAAGGTTCCGATAATCACACGGCCGGTCTTCAGGTCCTTCTCAGAGGCTTCCTTTCTCTTGATGATTGATGTGATTTCAACTCCCAGACGACGACATTTATGTCCAAGTGACTGTAGCCGTTTCTCGGCTTGGTGTGGGTTTGGACATAGAACTAAGACCTTCGCTCGTACGTTGGATGCTATCAGATTAAGAAGCGCTATCTCTGCAATCTGATATGCCTCGTCGTAATCATAGCTCACCAGAATCTGGCTATTACCTCGGATGATTCCTGCTTCCAGTGAGGCTTTTTGGAATTCAGTAAGGGATGCTAGACCCTGTCGCCTTAGTACTTCTAACAGTCTAGGCGATACCCGTTCTAGTTCCAATTCCCTAAGTGTGCTCACGGTGGACCTCCTCCGAACACCTGAATACATTTGCGCATTCTGATATGGTTCATATCAGAATTTATGTTAAAAAGAGTAATGGTTGCCTAAAATACGAAAAACTAGTCCATTTATCGAAAATTACAATCTTCCAATTACTTTTAGCCAGAGCCAAAAGGGTTTAATCATCCAATTCTCTCACAGTCTGATTGGAGTGACTCTCATGGAACTCAACAGGTCGATTTGTAGTAGAGAAATGGAGAAATGCGATGTCGTTGACTCATCGGGAACAAAAGTGGGAAACATTAACGATCTCACTTTCACCTTCAATGGAACCCTTAAACTGTCTCAGTTCATTCTTGCAGGAAGTGCTTGGGAGGAGTTCCTAGAAGTCATCAAAGTGCGACCAGATAAAGACCCAATCTTCAATGCCTCACTTATTGACAAGATTGGTGACAAGATACATCTGAACACCACTGGAAACACACTCAAGACTACTCTAGATGAGTGTGCTATACCTGACAACGAGATACGACTCTCAGATCTGAAGAAGCTCGATATTTTCGATGAGAATGGGGTCAAAATCGGACGTGTAATTGATGTTGACTTCGATGTCGATGGTAGTGCTTCCTTGACAGTCGGTGGAGGATTTATCGAGGAAAAGCTTGAGGCATTGGGATTAAAGGCTGATATTGACATTATTGTACCTGACAAGGCTATAGTATCCATCGGTGACGATATCAGATTAGGTGTATCTAAGGATGAACTTGACAAGACAATGGAAGAAGCAGTCAAGGATCAAAGCTCAGAGATTCGCAGGGTTCGTGATGACAAGGCAGTCCATCATGATGTATCCAAGGTCCGCCTATTTTCACAACGTCCATTCTAAGACATCTTCTAAATTTCCGGATGATGTGGTTGTATGATTACTCATCCGGAATATTGTCCCTATAGTTAGTGAGTCATACATAGACACATACATAGGCTGAAAAAGGGACAAATTCCATTCTATAACATATTGCAGCAACTATAGTGATATTTCTCACTAACTAGAGGAATGAACGTAATGGCCTTTGTAGCAACAAGAGATTCATCATTTGAGATAATTTTGAAAAAGGAATTCAAGGTTGCACCGGGATCAACCTTCATCTGCGGATTTCATGGGCTTGGAGAGGTTGGATTTCTGAGCACTGCACACCTCACCAAGAATTTAGAGGCTGAACGAGTCGGGTTTGTAAAGAGCGATATGTTACCACTATTCGTTTCAATGGAGAATGAACGGCTTGTGCTACCCTTTGAGATATATTCCTATCCTGAGAAAAAGATAGTCTTCCTGCTTCCACGTTTCCAACCACATCAGAGTGAACAATGGGGCTTTGTAGATCGGCTTGCAGCATGGATAACTGACAATGGTTTCGATGAGGTTATTCTCTTAGGCGGGTTAGATGCCAGCTTCAAGGAGGATGACGCAGAAATGCGTTGTGTGCCAACCACCAAATACAAGGAACACTTGGATAAGTGGGCACTTCCGATTCTTGAAGAGGGTCTCTTTGTTGCAGGTCCTCTCGCACTATTACTTGCTGAACTAGAGATGAGTGGAGTGGCTGGAATAGGGTTGCTCTCTTACGCAACACGAGGACGTCCAGACCCACGCTCCTCAGCCATAATGTTAGAAAAGATCAATGAAGTCTTAGGACTCACTGTCAATGTCGACCAACTACTGGAAGAGAGTAAAGAGATTGAGCGACTTGAGAAGATGCGTAAATCTATCGAATCTGACGACAGATCCACTGACATGTTTGTCTAGTAGTCTATCCGAATCTCCTGATATACCACCCTATATCAGCGAGATTCTTAGCTACTAAGCGGTCTTTAGCCAACTGATCTATCTTATCAGAGTCAACTGAGAGCATAGCTAAACCTAAGCACTCTCCATCTGAGTTCACAACAATGACTTTTTGACCTCGAACTAGACCCATAGGTAATTCCTTGACTGACTCTTTCAAGATACCTCTTCCATAGGTGAATGATTGAGCTCCTTGGTGTGATACTGTAAGGATACTCGATGTAAGTTGAGATAACTTTTCTAAGACTGAAATACTCAGTCTGAATCTTTCTTTCACAATCTCACCTAACCAGATTCCCAAGTATCGGATGTCAAAATCTTCAAGATTCATCTCTATATATTTCATCCAATCCACTGGTATCAAGTAGAACGACTTCCTATCCCGTCTCTGCAAAGTAACTGGAGTCAGATTACTGAGTAGAGCACGAGTAGCTCCCACTCCAAAGTCATCATCTATTTGTTTTACAATAGATGCCCACTCAATGGTATCTACTAGTTCAATGGTCATGTGACTTCCTCCTTTGTCATCCTACAGATGAAGAAGCCCTCTAACCCATGTGTCTGCGGTAGAAACCTTCTCGCCAGTTCTAATGATTTATGGAGTTGTACATCATATGGTTCAGAATAGGCTGGGATTCCAAAATCAAGCTCGATTGGACTCACCTTGAAATCATCACGTCTTCTCAGTAATGCGTCAATCACGAACTCGTTCTCTTCAGGGGCTATAGAACAGGTTGAGTAAACAAGGGTGCCCCCAGTGGGTAGCATGTTCAGAGCGGCCTCAATCATCTCATCCTGTCGTGTGGCACAATATCTGATGTCCGCCATAGTCTTACTTGTCTTTCTACTTGGGTCAAGCGCTATGAGACCCTCCCCTGAGCATGGCGCATCAAGAAGTATCTTGTCAGGGATAATTTCTAGTTGTTCAAGTTTTCTAACATCCCCTCTCAAAATGAGTGAGTTTGTAACTCCACACCTCAAAATATTGCTCTCAAGGCTGTTGATTCTCTGTCTGTCACTTTCAATAGAAATGACAAGTCCGGAATTCTCCATCCTCTGAGCGATATGAGTTGTCTTTCCTCCTGGTGCTGATGCTAGGTCAAACACAATCTCTCCAGGTTGTGGATCAAGTGCTCGAACAACAGACATTGAAGGAACCCCCTGAACGTAATAATGTCCCATCATATGCTCGAACAATGAGCCTGGTGTGTGTCGGCTAAAGTCAGCAAAGAATCCCTCTTCCAACCATGGAACACTTTCCAAGCTCACACCCCTCTTTTGAAGACGTACTTGAAGTTCGTCTACTGATGTCTTGAGTGTGTTCGCTCTGATTGATGTACGAACGGGATAATCACATGCCTGTATGAATCGGAGGGTCTCAGCTTCACCCCAGAGCGTTAAATATCTCTCAATCATATACTGAAGATACCCGTGCTCCTTAGCAAGTGTCTTTGCCTTTTTCCTGTGGACTCGTTTGCTCATCTATTTCACCAGCGAATGGCATCACGAAGGAATACCTAATGCACTCTTTAATTCATTCAATTCAGGATTAATGACAGATACACTAGGTGTCAATTTGTCTGCAATAGCTAAATCCTTGAAACCTGAACCTGTGATAGGCACAACCACACGGTCAGACCTATCGATGACACCCTGATTGACTAGTTGCTCAAGTCCTGCAAGTGCAGCTACTCCACTTGGTTCAGTAAACACTCCTTCGAACTTACCTGCCAGAACAAGATACCTCTCGATATCCTCGTCTTCCACTGCGACTACCTCACCTTTTGCAAGTTTCAGGTAGTGAAGTGCTGCATCACCGTCCCACGGAAATGGGTCTGCAAGGCCTCCAGCTACAGTTTCATTGGAGTCCCAAGGTGTGATATCAAGTGGTTCATGACCTTCTTGGAATGCTCTGACAATTGGCGCACATCCCTTGGGTTGGACCACAACCGGTCTTGGGAGGTCATCAATCAATCCCATTTGTTGAAATTCCCAGAATCCCTTCATAGTGCCTGCCATGAGACCACCACTTCCTGTGGGAAACAGTACCCAATCAGGAGGCTCCCAAGTCATCTGTTCTGCTAATTCATAACCCATTGACTTTGGTCCCTCGAATTGGAAGCAATTGAATGGTCCAAACGATGGAGTCGGTGTCCAACCAAGCTCATTACATGCACTATGAAGAATCGTTGTAGTTGGATCCACTCCCTCCTGCACCTTACGAACACGGAATACATGGGCTCCTAGAGTTCGGAGATGAATCAACTTACCTGCTGGGGCATTTTCAGGGACGAATACAACTGCCCTGAGCCCTGCACGAGCCGCGAATGTTGACATTGCAGCAGCAGCATTTCCTGAAGAGGCCGCAGACACGGTCTCTGCTTTATCTTCAAGAGCCCGGCTTACTCCAACACATATTGGCCTATCCTTGAATGATCCTGATGGATTCACAGTTTCAAGCTTCAATGAAAGGTTCTTCAGTCCCATCTCAGAGGCAAGACGACTGCTCTTCAACAATGGAGTTCCACCCTCTCCAAGTGTAACGATGTTCTGACGATTTCGCAAGGGCATTAATTCAAAATATTTCCAGAGTCCGCCTTTCCTACGTTCAATCTTCTCTCGTGTGTACTCCTCTTTAACAGCTTCGAGGTCAAATACAATATCGATTCTACCTCCACATCGATCATTTGGAGGTACATTGTCATCAGTATACTCTTTGCCACACTTTGCGCATTTATAGTTCTTGACTCTGGACATATGACCACCTGCGAATATGGACTGTTTCTAGTTCTGTTATTTGGCTTGTGGAACCACTAGAATGATGGAAAAGGCTAACAAGCTCTCTGAGCATGAGAAAAACTGATTCTGGAGATAGTGATGTTGGATTCCACATACGAGGTTGAAGTGAAGGTACCTGTAACGGATTTACACAATGTTGTCAGTAGACTCGCACAACTAGGAGCCAGCGAGATAAAACGAGAGATTCAGAGAGATGACTACTTCGACCATCCTTGTAGGTCTTTTGAGGCCACTGACGAGGCTGTACGGGTTAGGCATAGTGTTCCTATTTCAGAAACAGGACTGAGAGAAGATTCAACTCATGGTTCTGGTGAGATTACCTACAAAGGTCCAAAGATTGACACAAAAACAAAGACCCGTATCGAGCAATCCGTCAACGTGGGGAGCGTAGAAGATGCTCGAAAGTTACTGTCTTACCTTGGTTTCAAACATGTAGCAACTGTATCAAAACGTCGTGTATTCTATCAACTACATGACATAGTTGTAAGTACTGATGATGTTGCAGAGGTTGGAATCTATATCGAACTGGAGAAGATAGTGCTTGGTAAAGAACTGGTTGAGTCTGCACGGAATGAGGTGCTTGATCTTGTAAGACGACTCGGACTTGACCCTGCTACCTCTGTCAGAGAATCCTACCTTGAGTTGTTATTGAAGAAGTCACTTTGATTTAGCTCTTCTCTAAGTTGATTGACGAATGATTCCAAGACCCCGTGGCGTTTCTCAGCCATACTTCTAGCAGCATCTGTGTACATGAGCTCTCTCAATTTTAGCAGTTTCTCATCAGCATGACGAAGGAAACCTTCAATACCTGCGCCTGTGGCTACTGCGCGATCTATTGCTCTGAAGACCCCAATTGCCCCCATGGCATCGAGTTTGTCCGCATCACTAAGTATCTCTCCTTCAAGCGATGTCGGAGTCAATCCTTCGCTGAATCTATGGGTCCTGATTACTGCAACGATATCACCTATCTCTGAATCAGAATATCCATTTTCGAGAAGAATATCTTTACTCATCTCACCTGAGAGAATAGAGTGAGATACACCCAATTCACTCTCCCTAGCACGTCCAATGTCATGTAATAGTGCAGCTGTACCTAATATCCTCAGGTTCGCATCTGTTGACTTACCTAGTTCCATGGATAGTGCAAAAACACGTTTCACATGATCATAGGAATGAGCTGCCTCACCAGAATCTATCATCTCTCGTTTTACGAACTGTACAATTTGTTTCTCAGGCTGCATCGGATATCACACTCAGGTTCTGCTGTGTTGAATCTTTCTGTTTTTCGAGCCGCGTATCTGCTAGAAACGCTTTAATCCCTTGGGCCATGAACTATTTAGAGAGAGTTGTAACAAGCACTATGCCGCCAGTTAAAGTGCCTGCACGATACTCTACTACCTTTCGAGAGTGAAGCAACATTGAGTGCTGCCGAAGCCACAGCTAAACGAAAGATGGGTGTTGGTACCCTACTTAGTTCCATCTTTCTCCTCGTGACAATTGTAATGGGCCTCTATACAGTCATTATGGTTCAAGGAGGACTTGTACGTTCACAAGAACCACATGAGGAATACGATGATGTTGAACCATGGCCCTATAATATCGATGACTGGGCTGGCGGTAGGATGTATTGGTTTGATAATATCAATTACAGCAATGTTGACCTATTAGAACCCCCTCCAGACAATCTCGACCTATTAGCAAATACAACATTGTTCACAGCGAGTCCTAGCAATCCACCACAACTGTGGCGGAGTTCCTCGTATGATGCCTATGATGGGCAGAACTGGGACAAATCTGATACTACAACCGTACCCTTTGACGCTTTCATCTCTTCAGCTGATGCTATGAGCCAAGGTAATACAATCTATACTGTCACACTGAATGTGAGCGCAGGACCAGACATCGGTAGTCTTGAGATGCCAACGCTTTTCCCAAATATCCAAGTCATTGAGGACTCTTTGACTGCAGAACCCGCAGATCGACTCATATCTTACACTTGGGAAACCGATGCATATGGTACACTTCTTTTCAGCCCTCTGACACAGGGAACACCTGATGAAATGATCCAGATCACTTACGATATCACATATACTGAGCAGGACCTCACTTATGTTAGTGACATGGCGCAGGCTGGACCTACTGCTCCCGCTGGAATACGCGCCCTCTACTCTGACGTTGGCGTATCACTATCACAGACTGTCTTGGATGAAATTGCACTCTTCGAAGCTGTAGGTGATGACGCATACGACAAAGCAGTAGCAGTTGATGCCTATTTCAAGACCGCATACGACCTGATGATTGCTCCGGATGAATATCAGGAACGCCCTGCACCAGGTGAGGAAATCACTGAATGGTTTCTCAATCGTGGAGGCGGTCTCCCAATGGACTTCTCTACTGCTTACTGTGTATTCATGAGAGAGTTAGGTGTCCCTGCTAGGCCTGTTGTGGGTTACGCCATTGGAGAAGATATGGGCACTCACCGTGAGCTCCAAGTACAACACATGTTTTTCTGGGCTGAGGTATACATTCCTATGCTTGGTGGCGGAGAGTGGGTACAGATATTTCCAATCCCCGGTCTTGATGAAATTCCAGAGAATACCGGTCAAGGTGATGTTCAACTAGTAGTATTTCCAACCACGGCATCTGGCGATCCATGGGCGCTGATTGGTGACCCCTTCGATTTGTCCGCAGTCCTTCTTGTAGACCTGGTTCCTACAGGTATAGGTGAGACTATCGAGTTCTTTGACATGACCGATGGTGTATTTCTTGGAATACGGACCATTGAAGATGGTGTACACTTTCCATCTGCGAATATCTCATACGCATTCCCTGTTACTGCAACCGCTGGACCTCATAATTTCACCGCCGTTTATACAACACCATTAGGGTCTATTGGGTCATACACAATGGTCTATGCAGTAGGAACGCCAGACCCACTCAGTGAGAGTAATGATGAAGAAAGACTTCACATGGAAGATGGTCCTGATGAAACAATCTTGGCTGATATCATAGATGTCAACGTGAAGCTCGGATTTGATAATCATACTGCATACTGGCAGGACACAATCCATGTACATGGGCTTATGACCTACCAGGAAGTGCCCATCGATGGGACCACTCTAGATAATGATCAGATGGAGATATGGTGGGATCGGTATTGGTTAGGTAACGCTACCATCCAAAGTGATGGAACCTACTCTCTAGATATAGCTGCTGACCCATTTGATGCTAGAATGGGCTTGGGTGACCACGAAGTATATTCTTACTATGCTGGTGAATGGGATCCCTATACAGGTTGGCCAATCTATTCACCCAATAATTCATCAATTTCCACAATTGAGATGTGGGGCAAGGTCGACTTCAATTTCCAAGTGGACCCGCAGGTAACGCTTCCTGGTGGAACAGTATCATACAATGGAACACTGACTCTACTAAATGGGACTCAATTGTCTGGAAAGAGTATATACTTCTACTTCAATGACTCACAATTTGATATTAGATTCACAGATGGTAGTGGTTATTTCAGCTCTAACTATCCACTAGGTGTAGCTCATCCACTGGGTGTGTTTCCAGCATACGTGAACTGGACCTCAGATATCCCATTCGTGACAGGTAACTACAGTGAGATAATTGACGTAACAGTTTCACTCTCTACCACAGAATTGACCATTGACTCTACGCCAATAGATCCTGGTGTCTTACACACTGGTGATACAATCACCATTTGGGGCCAGCTTTCAAACGAAACGCATAATCTTGTTGGATATGATATTGACATCTGGTGGGACCCTGAATTTGGACCTCCAGTTCGTCTGGGTCCTGCAACTACTAATGGAACTGGACATTACGAAATTACAGTCCAAGCCAACCTTACTGATGAAGGACTTCTTACTTATTGGGCTGAATTCAACCCCACTCAACCTGGTCTTACATCATCGACATCTGACATCTTGACCATTGAAATTCGCAAATACTTCACCGAGGTCTACATTTTCGTAGACGCAGGACCGCTTCATCTCAACGACACAGTCACTATTCAAGGATTTGTGCTTTTGCCAGAATATCCTGCAGTACTTGGTGCGATTGATGTAACCATCTGGTGGAATGGGATCAATCTCACTGTTGCAACAACAGATATACTATCAGGTCTATTTACATATCAATACACAATCCCACTTGACCATGAATTTGACAATATCACTATTTATGCAGAGTTTGTATCAGACTATGTAGGTTATGAGAGTAATGTATCTGCACCTGAATACCGTGTAGTAACTAATTATGACACGACCATCACGGCATTTTCCGATCAAGCGCAGTATTATCTGAATCAGACAGCACATATCTGGGGGCTACTCACGTCCGATAGCCCTGTCATGGATACATACAATGTTTCTATGGAATGGGATTGGGGTAATGGTACAACCTTCTATTTCAACACATTTACTGATGCCCTTGGTAACTATGACTTCTATATCCCATTATCCTTAGCTTATAGTCCAGTCAATGCTTCGGTAACCGTACAATTTACGCCAGTAACACGTATGTTCAATGGTTCTTCAGATAGTATTGTACCCCAAGAGTTTGATTTATGGGATACTGCCTTCACTGTCACCTTGAATGCAACTGAATACCATCTGGATGAAGTGCTGGAATTCACAGGCACACTCTATTTCCCTGATGGCATGGTTCCAATCAGTGGAGCATCTGTAACAATTTGGTATCAGGATGCCGATGGTCTGAATACCCCTTATGTAGACACAACGAATGCTGCTGGTGCATTTACGTTCCTCTACAACTACTCAATGGTTGATACACTAGGTGCCATCTACATCTGGGCTGAGTATCTTAGCACAGACCCCTTCTGGAAGGATGCGATTTCAGCAAACGAAACAGCAGATCTGATTCGATATCAGTTCAACCTGACCATAACCACAGCTAGAACTGATTATCATCTCAATGAGTCAATACATGTGACAGGATGGCTAACGTATCTACATAATGGGACACCGCTTCAGAACCAACCTATCAGAATGTACTGGGCGAATACTACCCTGCCAGTGCCATCCTACCAGTGGTATTACACTGACGCAACAGGATACTTTGAGTTCTTCTACAATGCATCAATGTCTCAGGATAGTGTGAACCTCGTAAATATCACGGCTGAGTGGACTAATGTAAACCCAATGTGGGATGATGCTACATCCTCAGCACATTGGATCAATCTTCAATTGTATCAGTTTAATCTAGTTATCAATACAAATGACACAGTAGGCCATTTCCATCTTGATGAGGTCTCTTACGTGTGGGGTCGATTAGCGTATGCTGCAAATGATGTACCATTGTCCAATCAACCCATTAGAGTGAACTGGGATGGAACAAACTATCAGTGGTACTACACCAATGCATCCGGGTACTTTGAATTCTATTACAATTTCACATTGGCTGACAGTACAGGACCTATAGCTATCTATGCAGAGTTCATCAACGCTAATCCACTCTGGGATGATGGACTATCGAATACATTGAATGTCCTTGCTCAACTCTATCAGTTCGATGTGAGTATCTTCACAAATGGCTCTGTCACTGATTATTACCTGAATCAGACAGTGCATGTCTATGGTAACCTCACATATCAAGACACAGGACTCCCTGTGAGTGGACAGACAATGCGAATCTACTGGGACCATAGTCTTCAGGCAGAAACATTCTATCAATGGTACATCACTGATGGAACCGGCTACTTTGAGTTCTATTATAATCTGACAACTGGTGACCCTGTAGGGAGTGTAACGATTGTTGCTGGTTTCTTAAACTCAGACCCATTGTGGGATAACGCCAACTCGTCCAGTACAGTGATCAATCTCCAGCGCTATCAGCTTGAGATTAGTGCCACTGCAACATCTCCTGTCTATCTAGATCAGAGTGTTGTTATTCAGGGTGATGTGACATTCCAAGGGGGCACCCCCGCATTTGGTGGTGCAACGGTCAACATCTATCTAATGGTTGGACCAACTTGGACATTTATCGATTCTGTCACTACCGATGGTTCTGGACACTTCCAATATCTGTACAACTTCACAGTACCTCCCGATACTGCTGGACTCTATGAGTTCAAGTGCAATACAAGTACTGGACTACTGTATGAGGATGTTGAAACAGGAACCCTTAATGTTACAGTACAGTATTACGTAGTAGTTCTTGATGCGACAGTTCTTCCTGCAACAACTTATCTGAATGAATCAATCAGTATCTATGTCCATCTGTATTTCCAGAGCAATGGAACTGGAATCTTCAATGCTCCTATTGATATAATCTGGAACAATGGTACTGCATGGACAATTCAGACTGTGTATACTGACATCAATGGTGAATACACCTGGCTATTCTCTACATTTTCAGAGCATACCACTCTGACAGGAATTGATGCCTACGCAAGTTATTCTGGGTCACTTCTTTCTGGGTCAGCTGAGTCCAACCATACCTCTGTGACTCTTCAAAGATGGCAGACTGAGATTACAGGATTCAATACCGGTGGTATATTCTCTAGATATCCCCTTGAGACCCTGAATGTCTATGGCAATCTCCATTACATATTTGGCCCATCAGCCTATGGAGGTGCTACAGTCGAGATAGTTGTGGATGGTACACCTCAGGGTGTCTATGCTGTAACTCAACCGAATGGTGACTTCACTTTCAATTGGATTATTCCAGTAAGTCTCTCAACTGGAGTCCATGATTTGACTGTGAGATTTGTATCAGCAGTCAACTGGATTGAGGACTACACTACTCCCACACCCATTACAATCACTATAATAAGACAACAGCTAAGCTGGAGTCTCACGGTCGCCCCTGACCCAGTATATCGCACTCAGGGTGTGACCATATCTGGATTCCTGACACTCAATAACGGATCACCATATGCATTTGCTGAAGTTAGTATTTACTGGGATCATGCAACTGATGGTACAGGCGAGATATGGCTTGCCAATAGGACCACCGATGCGAGCGGGTACTTCATTTACACAGAAATCACAGATGCCTCTACTCCTCTTGGATTCACAATCATCAGGGTTGCATGTGAACCGGTCCATACTTACATCGAATATGGGGAAACGGCAGGTTCAGTCACTATTGAAAGGATGCCCACATCATTGTCTGTTAGCATCGATACAGATCCTGCATATGTTG
>JAEOST010000021.1 GCA_016840245.1 Candidatus Thorarchaeota archaeon | reverse complement strand
TGGCACCTGTGAGCCATTCTTCAAAGACTTGAATTCGAAATTCATCTGTTATCTGTAGTTCATCGTCTGCTAGAACCACAGCCGGGTGGCCTTCTGGAGTGTCATCTAAAACATCGAGTCTTCGCACGCATTCATCAAACCACTCTTGCGCTTGGATTCGATTATCAGGGGGAAAAGTCCAACCCTTGAAGAGAAGCCACTCATTTGAGTCAACAATGGGTTCAACTCTGATCTCAACTCGGACTTGCAAAAGAGCCGAATCAGTGTCATCTTCATTGTGAGGGATAAACATAGCCACACCCCACTGAGCCGCACTATGAATAAACCCAGTTGTCCATCCGAGCCAATCTACTGAATCACTCATAGGAATTGTCCTCACTCTAATCTCAGTTGATGGTTTCATTCCAGCCATTTAATGCTGACTGAAGACATTATTCGCTCTCATAGTCTTGCGAGAAAGTGTCCGCAATCCAATCTTTCACATCTGGTCCATCAGGAGAACGAGGCCGAGCTCCTTCGTTTGGATCACGTCTTCTCTGTTCAGCCATGAATTCAGAGAGATCCTTTACGCTTACTATGTCACCCTCTTTGACCTCTATCTCAATGACTGTCCTATAAGACATTGCACGCTGGAAGCCCATATGGACATACATTTCCTCAATGAAGTCCTTGGCTAACATGATTTTTCCAGTAAACCGTGTCTTGTATCCAAGGGTCTCGTAGCTATACATGAAGAATTTACCTGGATAATCTGTAGGTTCGATAGATTCTACACCATTGATTGGTATTGCATCATTTACGTTGATATCCATCCCCCAGAGTATGAGTTCATTGTCTACACAGTCATATCGCATCATGTAACCACGCCAACATGCAGTGCATGAAGAGAATGGTTCTAGACCAAACTTTGCAGGAGAGGGGAGACCTAAACCATCAATTCCAACAAGAGCATACACCTCACCCTCATAGCGAAATTCATCAGGAATCTGTCCAGTCAATTTCGTTTCATCCTCTTCAGTTTGGATGTACGATGGTTTATAAGGATATATTACATGTATCACGTAATACTATTACATTGGAGTACGAGGAATGACCAGACCAGAAGTGATCAATGTTACATGCCCCCACTGTAAGTTCGTATTCAGTTTCTGCATCTGGGCGGCAATCGATGCTAACAAACACCCTGAGTTGATCGAGGGATTACTCACAGAAGACACTTGGCAACAGAGCTGTCCAAATTGCAGAACAAAGATTCTCCTCACAGGACGGATAGTGATTGACGGACCATATGGATTCTTTTGGCTCGAGATAGGTGATAACCTTGAAACACGTAAGCAAGTCCTTAGAGATGCAGGTGTTATTGATAGAGAGGGGAATGTATTTTCAAAGGCTGACATCAATCCTCTCACGAGACCCGGAGATGTGAATCCTGGTATCGACTTTGATTCTGAACAAGGTTTTTACTTCTAGAACAGAGTTTGATTTAATAACCTGAAATAAACGCATTGCATGAGGTTTCAGTATGAACTATGATTCAAGGGATGCATCAGAAATTGCAAGGATAGCAGGAAAAAGAGCAGGGAGTCGAACTGCTCAGGGCGGTGCTAAGGTCACAGCTGATGAGATCATTCTCTCAATTGGTAACTCCGCATTCGCTCTTGGACTTTATTCAAAGCTCAGCTCTCAGGTTCAGGGCAATATATTCTTCTCTCCATACAGTATATCTACTGCATTGGCGATGACATATGCGGGTTCAACAGGGAGAACTGAAACAGAGATGTCTGAAGTTCTCGGGTTCTCAATAAATCAACGTCGTCTGCACAGAGTGTTCCATGAGCTTGGAGAGTCATTACTGACAAGATCTAATGCAGGTGAGAATGAACTTAACATAGCCAATGCAATATGGATTCAGCATGGCTATCCACTACTGGAAGGATTTCTCTATACCGTCAATGAGAACTATGGTGAAGCTACCTTCGAATTGGATTTTCAACAGACTGAAGCTGCAAGGGAGAGAATCAATGGGTGGGTTGAAGAACAGACCCGTGAAAAGATCAAAGACCTATTACAACCAGGTGTTCTCACGGAACTCACAAGACTTGTGCTTACAAACGCCATTTACTTCAATGGGACATGGTTGGAGCCTTTCAAGGAAGAATTGACGAAGCCAAAGTCATTCTATCCAACCAAGGACACTCAAGTTGAAGTCCCAATGATGCACCGTGTGGATAAGTTCGCTTTTTATGAATGGCCAGATATCCAAGTCCTTGAGCTACCTTATTCATCAACTGGTCAAGATGGACCTGATCTATCAATGGTCATATTCCTACCAAAAGAGAACGATTGTCTCTATGAACTTGAGTATTCCATCACAGTAGAGAATATCGAAGAGTGGATGAGAAATCTAACCACCAAAGAAGTTACTGTCAGTATTCCAAGATTCAAAGTGACACAGAGCTTTGCATTAGGAGACATCCTTCAGGAAATGGGAATGAAAGCTGCGTTTTCCTCTGCTGATGCAGACTTCACTAAGATGACATCAGAACCCGGAGTTTGCATTGGAGAAGTGATTCACAAGGCCTTTGTGGATGTCAATGAGGTCGGAACAGAAGCAGCAGCAGCCACTGCTGTTGTAATGTTGGCCAAGGGTCCTGCACCAGAGCCTAAGGTTTTCAATGCAGACCACCCATTCCTCTTCATGATACAGGACAAATTGACAGACAGCATCCTCTTTCTTGGCAGAGTATCTAATCCAACTGGATAAAATTTCGAGATGAGGGGTCCTTTTATGCCTCCATCCGCACTATGTTTTGGATGTGGGGTTGAGTCATAAGACGGTAACAGCATATCCACATAATTCAGACCGTAGGAGGAAAAATAGTGGGAGTAAGTACTGGAGCTGAAATCCTTAGTCTGATCGATCAGACACAGATGGAAGTACCACAAGTAGACAGGAATATAGCTATGACCCCTCTCATCAATCCAGCTGCTGAGAGATATGGTGATGTATTGTCATTGGACCTAGCAATGGAACTTGGTCAGATGGATGTATCTGAAACAGGTAATGTGCCAAACCTGAGATTCTCAACAGATAGACCAACACTCATTCGTTCAGGTGAGGCAGTCTTGGGAGGAGGTAATCAGGATAGAATAGTACGGAGCAGCACTGTAATTGAAGGTAATTCCATGGTAGATGTATTCTGCATCGAAGCAGGAAGATGGGCATCACAGAACCCAGGATGGATTCGTACTGACACACCAGTATCTCTACGCGGTGCAGTGCTGAGAGGTGCAGGTCAAGATCGAGTATGGGGTACCGTTGCTCAGATTCTCAGTAAATGGGGAGTCAATTCACATACAAATGCGCTTGGTGCAATCTATCAACAGCTAGGAAGTCAATTTGAAAGAAGAGCATCAAAGTTTAGGCTGCTTGATAATCAAGTTGGAATGATTGTGACAATCGATGAAAAGGTAAGAGGTCTCGAGCTATTTGGTGATAGGATGGCGTTCAGCAGAGATGCTATGAGCATTCTAAAGAATGCATATGTTCCTGAGATTCACAGCCAGAGAGAGGGACACATGGACCGTCAAGATATCGATAATTCTGTAGAAGTATTCAGATCTGAGTTATCTCAAGGTAGCAGGGCAATGGAGTCACTCCATCACAATGGTCGATTCATCTATGCCTGTGCAGTCTAAGGTTGGGCTAGGTCCTCTTTCAGAATGACATCGAGCTGCTCAACTAAGAAGTCAGCATTCTCCTTGGTGAATATGATTGGTGGCTTTATCTTCAAGACATTGTAGAGAGGTCCATCTAGACTGATGAGCACTCCTCGGTCTTTCATGCGTTCGACGATATATCGGGTCTGAGCTCCAGCAGGCTCCAGAGTTTCACGACTCAGGACTAACTCAACACCCAGATACAATCCAGACCCTCGAACATCTCCAATTAACGGATAGTCTTCCATAAGCGAAGTCAGCCTTGATTTCAGGTATGTACCAACCTCTAGGGCATTCTGCTGAAGGTGTTTTTCCTCAATCTCATCCAATACAGTCAGGCCCACAGCACATGAAACCGGATTCCCTCCAGTTGTACTGAAGTACTCCATCCCATTATCGAAGGAGGCTGCAATCTCAGGAGTGGTCACGACAGCTGCTAACGGATGTCCGTTTCCAATGGGTTTGCCCATAGTTACAATGTCAGGAACTACACCTTGGGTTTCGAAACCCCAGAAATGTGTGCCAACTCGACCAAATCCAATCTGGACCTCATCTGCAATGCATACACCACCAGCATCACGTACGTAGTTGAAAGCCTCGGAAAGATAACCATCAGGAAATACAATTTGACCTCCACAGCCCATCAATGGTTCGAAGAGGAATCCTGCAATCCCTCGGTGTTTTGATTGAACCTCTTTAATTCGTTGAGCAACATCAGCAGCATACTGACTTCCTGTTTCTGACGTTGTGCCCTTAAACTCTCCACGATATGGATCTGGCATACGTACTGTGTGTACGTAATCAGGAGCTCCAGAGCCTCCTGGACCATCATGCTTGTAAGAACTAAGGTCAACGAGAGTCTGAGTGTTTCCATGATAAGCTCCATCAATCACGATGAAGTCCTGTTTCTTAGTATGTGTCCTTGCCAGGCGGAGAGCGAGTTCATTGGCCTCACTCCCACTATTGACAAAGAAGCATACACTGAGTGGTTTGGGTAATTTTGCGCAGAGACGTTGAGCATATCTAACAAGATTGTCGTGCAGATATCGAGTATTTGTGTTCAATACAGCTGCCTGCCGATGCAGTACTGCTACGACTCGAGGGTTTGAGTGTCCTACATGGGGTACGTTGTTCACCGCATCAAGGTATCTTCGCCCACCCTCATCGTAAAGATACTGCATGTAACCACGAACAATCTTGAGATGTCGTCTATAGGAAATGCTCAATGTGGGTCCTATGTGTTCATCCCGGATCTGAGAAATCTCATCTTCACGTAGTGGTTCCAATGGGAAACAATCCTCTGGAATTTGAAGAACCAGATTGGGATTCGGACAGATGCTTAGCCACACTTCTCGTTGATTGTATCTGGCCACTCCTGGAAAGTCGCCAGTCCAACCCAGTGTATCAAGCACTAATTGGAAATGTAGATGTGGAGGCCACCGACCATTCTCATGATTATCTCCAATTGTCGCAAAGGACTCGCCTTTCTTGATAGGTTTTCCAACATGTAGTTCCTCAAGAGATGAGCGACTAAGATGTCCATAGAGGGTGTAGAACAAAACTCGTCCTGACAAGAACCGGTGTTCGAGAATGACAGTGGGACCATAGTCAAGTGGATTAGCATTATCCTGAAAGCTGTGAACAATACCCTCTAGAGGCGCAAGAACTGGAGTACCAGGTTCAATGAATAGGTCGATGCCTAAGTGGACAGTACGCCTCTCATCGGTTTCAGTTTCATAGGCATCACTTGTGTAGATTAGACGGGCTTCATTGTATCGACCTATGCCAACCTCTGCAGAGTTTTGTTTGAGCTTGGACTGAACCAGCTTTGAAAAGGACTCATAGTCATCAATCTCCTTAGGATTGACAACATCAAGACTTCCTATACTCACATCAATGACTGTCGCAGTCTCAGTAGTGAGTGGGGTCTCTATAACAGGTCCAAGACTGTCCAGATTTGCAGTGAGCCAAGCAACAATGTTTTGATTGGTTGGACAGGGAGTGAGTCTACATGCATCCCTGAAGATGTAATGGGACAAATTAGGATGAACATCTCGAAGTATCTTCAATGTGTCCCAAGCATCATCCTCGGTTATTCGAATATAGTCACTGTCTGGTTCAAGTGTCTGTTGATATGAGGAAATAGATACGCTTGTAGCTAGTCTTGTACATATCATGGGAAAGAGAAGTTCAATCTCAAGCTCAGTAAGAGGGAATACTGAGTGATATCCTCTGATGACGTCCCCTGCAGCTGCCACTGGATCCGGTTTCTTTAAGATGGCATATGCCACAGCAATAGCAAGGTCAAACACAGTACAAGAGTGAATCATGTCTCCAAAGTCAAGTAGACTAAATTCTGAATGTCTATCAAAGAGGACATTGTAGTCATTTGCATCATTGTGAATGATACTAGTTCGCAACTCAGGGATTCTTGGTAAAACAGAGGTCTGAAACAAATCAAGATAGTATTCAAGTAATGTTTTCTTTTCAGCATCCTCAATGTGATCCTTGTGACTCTTGATAGTTTCACTGGCATTCTTCATGTCCCAGTAGAATCCGCGATGTGCAGAAGGA
>JAEOST010000199.1 GCA_016840245.1 Candidatus Thorarchaeota archaeon | reverse complement strand
TGACTGCTACAGCGAGGTCATGTGCTAGCGGACTAGCTACTATTGCTACCATATCATCTTTCTTAATCTCGGTGCTCCACTCAACCAAGATCTTTGCATGTTCTTCTATTCGTGGGTCCATTGTAGTTCTTCCCCACTCAGTTCACAAAAACACACCAACATATAGCTTGCTAATCACGTCGTATTTTTTCTATCAACGCAATTTCGCTTCTCCGTGCTTTCTATTAACGCAAACAGCTATAACCAATCCCACACTTAGCTGGCGGTGCATTGCTCCCTATATACTCTATAATTGCAGTCTGTATCAGATGTCGTTTATGACACATCATCTTCCTTCGACTCGGTAGATGGAGAAACACTAACAATGCTGTCTAACAACTCAAAACGAGTTCTGGCAATGGCTATGGTCGCAGCTTTCCTTTTGATGGCTGTATCACCTGCACTTACTGCCGCTCAGACAATCCCCGGTCACTACAAGAGCGGTCCTTATATCGACAAACTTGTGTTCGATGTAATTACTCAGGAAGACCAACGAGTTATTGCACTACAGGACGGAGATATTGATCTGATTGATGATCAGCTCGATCCATCCTTCCTAGAGACTCTCGTGGAAGCTGAAAATGTAGATGTATTCCACAAGATTCGACAAGGATATGGATATGTCGAGATTAACTGTCAAAAGTATCCACTGAACAACACTGCACTACGACGTGCTATTGCTTTTGCACTTGACAAACAAGCAGTATCTGATGACGTTTGGGAGGGTCTCTCTCAACCACTAGATAGTGTAGTTCCCGCAGGACACCTATTCACAGTTGAGGGTCAGATGCCCTACACATACTACGAGGCAAACGTTGAGTATGGAAATCAGCTACTTGATGAAGCAGGTTTCCTAGATGTTGACTCTGACGGATTCAGAGAAGCACCTGATGGTTCTGACTTTGACATTCTAGTTGAGTGCGCATCAGTATCCGCAATTGCTATTGAGTGCGGTGAGATCCTCGAAGAGGCTCTTGTTGCTCTAAATATCGATGGTAACTCAGAGGCTACAGACTTCTACGACTATCTAAACAGGCTCTACTTCCACGGAGACTTCGATATTGTTTTCCTTGGAACTAGCTTCACCAACAGCGATGTTGACTGGTTAGCATACAACTTTGGTGGTCCATATGCAACTGAACCATACCTAAACTTGCCAATGTTCCAAAACGCAACATACGACGCATGGATTGATCAGCTTCTTACTGGCACTTCCTTTGAGGAAGTCTACGAAGCAGCAATTGAGATGCAGAAGATTCTGATCTATGAGTGTCCGGAGATTATTCTCTATAACAACATTCAGCTTTACCCATATAGAACTGACAAGTTCGAGGGTTGGGTTGAGTCAGTCTTCGATGGAATTCCAGGTTTCTGGACTAACATGAAAGTTCATCTACAGGATGCACTTGGTGGTCCATTCGGTGGTACTCTTGTTTGGAGCAACTCAGAGGATGTTGATACCTTCAATCACATGGCTGCAGGTTCAGGCTACACTCAGCAAGTACTTGACATGTGCTTTGATCAGTTGATCAAGGTTGGTCCAAATGGTGAAGACATACCGTGGCTTGCAGAGGACTGGTTAATTGAAACTAATGATGATAACTCCGCTGTACCTGATGGTCACATGAGAATTACCTTTGATATGGTCCAGAACGCAACATGGAGTGATGGAACTCCTTTGACTGCTGATGATGTAGCATTCACATTCAACTACTACAATGACGGTGCTGGTAATCCATACAGTCCAGATTTGGCAAATATGGTTGCGGCATATGCTCCAACTCCTTACCAAGTAGTCGTTGAGTTTGAATCTGAATCATATTGGAACCTACACTTGTGTGGATACGATGAGATCATTCCAAAGCATGTCTTTGAGGATATTGAACCCGATGATTGGCAGACCTACCAGCCTGATCCTCCAGCAACAGAATGGGTCACTTCTGGACCCTTCAACTGTTCAGAGTTCATCGCTGGTGAGTTCACAGAGCTTACACGCAATGAGAACCACTTCTTTGGTCTAAGTCACAGTACAACCCCTACTACACCACCCCCAGTAGATGGAATTGACCTGACTCTAGTCCTAATAGTTGGTGGAGTTGGCGCTGCTGTTGTCATCCTCGTCGGTGGCTTCGTCCTAATGCGTCAGAGATAATTTCATTCCGAGGGGATTATTCCCCTCTTCTCTTTCTTTTTACTTCATAGTCGTCTTTGTGAAGAATACTGGATCTGCTTCTGAATAAACGAATCCCATCTTCTCATACAACTTTTGTGCAACAACATTTTCTTCGAAGAAGTGAAGGAGAACACAAGCTGAATCCTTGAGTAGTTCTTTTGTCACTGCAGCAGTACAACATGCCGCATAACCTCTTCTTCGATAATCTGGATGAGTAGCAATGTTACCAATCTCTGCTCCAAATTTAGTAACGAAATGTACTCCTGCAACAGCAACTAATTCTCCCTCATCGTTCTTAACTCCAAAGAATGGTCCGAGGTTAAGGGCATTGGGTGTCCATGCAGGCGTCCCGCAAATTCTGTAGAGTTCTCTCATCTCATCAGCATCATCCATGGATAGCTGCACCGTAGGAGCAAGTTCTTCACATTCCAACATTGACGGATCATCCATCACCATTTGGCGTTCTTTAATTGCTTCAATATTTTCGGTAACTTCGCTCAAGAGTTTCAACTGGTTATCTGTACAGATGAACACCATGTTTGCTTTCTGTAAGATCTCACCATAACTCTCTATGAGCGTTTCAAGCGATTCAACATCATTGCTCCAGAATGCTCCAGCTAAGAAATCCAGATCCTGATAG
>JAEOST010000198.1 GCA_016840245.1 Candidatus Thorarchaeota archaeon | reverse complement strand
TCCTTGTAAGAATGCCGACATCAATGGAACCTATGTTACAGGACCTCTGTCACAGCCACTGACCATCATCTGAACTATCTTTGATCGTATCTCTTCCTCACTGACAAGTCCTGTAAGTGATTCTTCGCATATCTCTATCGTCGGTAATCCCGGTAAGTCTTCTTCAGACTTTTCTGAACCTGGTTCATCAACACGCACGACTTTCACTGCATGTTTACTTATTCCGAATTCCTCAAGAACGTCCATGAGAATGTCAAATACGGGTCCACAGAATACACAATGTTCGGCCTTGTAGAACGTGATGCATGATTCTCTACCACAAGGTAGTTCCATCTCATCTTTCCAAGCAGGAAGAATCACGACGAACTTGCACCCTTGTGATTGGTCATCCTTGACTCTATTCTCGACCCATATTCTTCCACCGAGTTCGCGAACAACTTGGTCTACTAACGTCAAACCGAGTCCTTGAGTCATGACTTTGGAACCCGTGACTGCAGATCTCCTAAAGATTCGGTCTTTAATCTCATCGGGTATTCCAGGTCCCCGATCAGTAAATTCTATGCGTATCTCTCTGTTGTAGTCCTCTCTAGATGCAATAACATCAAGGTCGATGACATTACTCTCATTATGAAGTAGTGCGTTGTGAATAATATTGAAGAAGACAATCCATAGGAATTGATGTCCTGAGACCTCGAATTCATCATCATTAATATTGGAGTTGACATTCAAAGTCTTCCACGAAAAGTCGCGATCCGCTTCAATGGATGGCCGTTTGAAGTGGGCGTAGATATCTGTCTTTTTTGTTCTTGGTGGAGAGTTCTCCAGTGTTATCAACGTTCGAACATTCGCAATCATTCGTGCTGCCCGTTTGATGGTTAGGGCTGACTCTTTTACAACGCCTTGAATGCTTTCAGGTAGACTGGCCATAGTTTCTACAAGTTCTATTGTGAATGCCGTACTCTGATTGAATGTATGAAGGTCCGTGGTCATTACTTCGAGATAGAGCTCGGCTCGTTCTCGTGCACTGATTTCTCGTTCTTCAGCCTCTTTTCTCCGATGTACATCAATTACCATAAATCCAATTTCTGTGGGACGTTCTTTGTTCATGGAGAGAGGACTGCCTGTTACGGTCACCCAAATTCGCTTTGAATCTGCATTGACCATCTCGATTTCTAATCCTTTGATAATACTACCACGAAGAATCTCTCTAATGACCTGCTCTCCTGGACTGTTTTCTTCTTCAGGCATATAACCTACAATGTTCAGTCCAATCATCTGATTCTTCTCATATCCAAGAAGCCTCTCTGCAGCGGCATTTGTGTCTTTGATTATGCCATTTGAGTCCAATGTGAAGTAAGCTATTGGTGATGTATCATGTAGCGCTCTGAATCGGGTTTCAGATTCAGACGCAGCCGCTTCTAGTGACATACTCATCGTGAGATCTCTAACAATAGCAACAACAGCAGGGGCACCATCATAGTCGAAATCATTGGTTCCAATCTCTACACTCACAAGTCCTTTGTCTTTTGACTGAAGACGAGTGGCAAAACTACTTCTCCCTGATTTCTCACCAATCAATATGTCCAATTTTTCTGGGTGATATCGACGCTCCAATGGATCAACAATGTCCTCAACTAGATCCCCTGCAAGCTCACCCGCATCATAACTAAGCATTTTCAGGATCGCATCATTTGCAAAGACAATCTCTTCATCCTGTATCACTAATATTCCATCGTTTGCCATATCTAGGAGGCCACGAAGAAGTTCGTCGCTCTGTGTCAACATTTCTTTCAGTTTCTCACGACTGATGGAATCTTTGTCTGACATTACTTTTGCCTTCGAAATTGCTTGATTACGAGAGAGAGAACATCAGCTCCTGACAATGAGTCAGAGCTCTCTCATAGCGCCAATACATACTATCCTTATTCAACCTTTCATGTATAGATTTACTCTTGGAATTTGCTTAGTAGAATGACTCCAGCCACCCCAAATGCTAAGCCAATACCATAAAATGCAAAGTTGGTTACCATCTGGCCAAAAATGAGGATGCCACCAAGGACAACTGCAAACATGTTGACTGTACCATTAATTGAGTTGAAACGAGCTGCAGGATTTCGTTGTAGACCAATAGAGACCGTATAGACTGCAGAAACGAGCATGAAGAAGCCCATTAACAGGAGTGGAATGATTCCATCCTTGAATCCTTGTATGTAACCATTCCCAGCAAATAACACAAGTGTGAACCACTGAGTGAACTGAGATGCCAGAGCTTGAAGAAATGCGGAAATAGGCGACCAGAGGATTGCCACTCTGCTCACCAAGGCAAGCATTACGCCTGTGCCTATCAGCATTAACGTTGAGTAAATCAGTATTCCATCATAGGCGGTGAACATTTCCGGTTCAGTCACTCCGCCAAGAGCGATGAATAATGGAGTGGTAATCATGAGTCCAATCCCTATCTTTGCTCGTGTGTCAATGTGCTCTCCAAATTGTCTGTGTGCTAGGAATGCAAGAACAATCAATCCTACATTGATTAGCGGTTGAACCACAGCAATACCTGCCATCTGGATGCCGAGTATGTATGCTACTCCACCGATGAGTCCAAGCAGAAGTCCTAGTACCCACTTAGAGTCTTTGAAAAATGTCAACGTATGTTTCCAAGCGTCTTTCGCCTCTATATCCTCCATCTTGGCCAGAGCTTCTTTTTGCAGGATTGGAGCAATATTCCAAAACAAGGATGCAATGAGAGCGAGGATGATTCCAACAATGCTATCTGTGAGCACAATCTGCATCATTGTGATTCTACCAGTATTCAGATAACCTCCTAATAAGATATGATGGGCTTCGTTTCACTAACTGCCACTACCGAAATAGTATATTAACTAAGAAATATGTCATACTAGGGAATGCCATGCTTGTCGCATATACAGCAGTGAGTCTAGTGGTTGTCACTATCATCATATCACTCTATGACAAGAGAGCACAAAAGTCACGAAAAGGTAGATATGGTCAACTCAGCAAGCAGAATTATCCGCGTCGCAATATCTGGGAGTTAACGCATATCAGTTGTGATTTTGGTTCTGCCTGGGCACATACATCAGGACCCGCGAGAGCCTTGCAATTACAAAATGGCCGTAAAAAAGATTCTGAGTGACATCCGGTTTCTTTTTCATTGACATATACCCAGATTAGGAATCAACCATTCCGTCCAGAACTAGAGGTTGAGAAAATGAAAGCAACAGTATTTCATGAACATGGAGGACCTGAGGTTCTCTCCTACGAAGAATATCCAACTCCTGAGATTGGTAGCCAAGAGGTTCTAATCAAAGTCAAAGCAGTAGCACTCAATCATCTAGATCTTTTCGTTAGGAATGGATGGCCTGGACTCAATCTTGAGATGCCACATATTCTAGGTAGTGATATTTCAGGAATAGTTAGTGAGGTTGGAGCTGATGTTGGAGAGGGGCTCGATGTTGGTCAACATGTAGTGATTGATCCTAGTGTCTATTGTGGACACTGCGAATTCTGCATCAGAGGGGAACACTCTATGTGCGATACATACCGCATTCGTGGTGAACATGTTCGTGGGGGTTATGCTGAATATATCGAACTGGATGGTGCTGATGTTATTCCAGTTCCTCCTGAGGCCAAATTGAACTTTGTAGAAGCTGCTGCCGTACCCTTGACCTTCATGACCGCTTGGCGTCTGCTCAAGACTAAGGCACAGATTAAACCTGGTGATGATATTCTCATCATAGGCATTGGTGGAGGGGTTGCACTTGCTGCCCTTCAGATTGCACGAGTGTCAGGTGCTCGCATATTTGTGACCTCATCCTCAAATGAGAAGATTGCTAGAGCAACGGATTTGGGTGCATTCCACGGCATCAATCATTCTAGTGAACCAGACTATCATAAGACGATATGGAAGATGACCAAAGGTCGAGGTGTTGATATTGTACTCGATTCAGTGGGTCAGGCAACTTGGGATCGAAGCCTCAAAAGTCTAAGAAAGGGAGGGAGATTGGTCACCCCTGGCGCAACATCAGGACCAATGGCTCCTACAAATGTCAATTTGATCTTCTGGAAACAACTGGAGATTATGGGATCAACAATGGCAAGCAGGTCTGAGTTGCGAGATGTTCTCAATCTTGTATGGGACCGACATCTCAGACCCATCGTTCATCAAACATTTCCACTATCACAGGCTAAGGACGCTCATGAATTGTTAGAACGAGGGGAGCAATTCGGTAAGCTAGTGCTTACTCCCTAACTCCATGGGATACAGACTCAGTTAAGTCTCTTCAAGAGCTAACTTGTCTTTGTCAAAATCGTATTGAAGATCTGTCCGGATTAAACTCTTGGAAACTCCTCTCTTTGCTAGTTCTCTCTCTATTCTTTGAATGTGCACGACAGTTGTATTCCGAGTGTTCTTCAGACTGAGGAGCATCAGTCGAAGATCGTTATCATTGTGACTTTGTATTCTCTTTGGCAGTAAAACTTGGAATGCATGTCGATGTCCCGCTATTGACTCTGTTGTTCTCATTCTATTCACCCGACTGATTTTCCTCATTACACATTTGGCACAAATCTCCTAATTAGGTTAACGAATGTAGCCCTAAATTATACAAAAGGTATCAATAACAAATTCTCAACACACAGTAGGTTACATATAGAAACCCCGTAGAATACGAATGGTTAGCGAAAATGTGTATATGTAAACAATTGTACAGTGAATGTGGTTATTTCTGCAAACCTGTTTTCTGTTTTTAATTACATATATTCCTGTAGAATCTCACTGACAAGAGCAAGTGCTTCCTTGAGTAGATTTTCCTCGTACCCAAATCCAAACCGTAGATAATTCGGCATACCAAATTGCTCACCCGGTACAACAAGAACACTCTTCTCTCTTAGGAGCCGGCCAACAATTTCCTTTGAGCTCACTTCTAATTTGTGATGGGGGAAACAGATTGCTGAAGCTCGGGGTTTTGCATAATCGATGATGCTAGAATGTGTGTCAAGCCAAGCTTTCATTATTGACCAATTTCTACCTACAATTTTTCTTCCCCGTTTGATCAGCTTCTCTTTCATTTCGGGTTGAAGCGCACGAATTGCCAGCCAGTCACTCACCTTGGAAGGACAGATACTTGTATAATCTGAGTATGCCCAGAGTTCATGCGTCTTTTCTGGGTCCGAGCATACAACCCATCCAATTCGCAAACCTGGAAGTCCATATGCTTTAGAGAGACTAGATGTGATCATTACTTTGTCATGCAGACCAAATATTGTTGGAGTTGTTAATCCGCCAGGTTCTGCACCCCTGTATATCTCATCAGAGATCAACCAAGACTTACTATCAGCAGCTATGTCAGCGATAGCTTTCAAGTAGTGCTTATCCAATGTAGCACCGGTCGGATTATTTGGGTTACAGATAGCAATCCCAACTGTTTTCTTTGAAACGACTTCTTTGAGCTCTTCAATATCAGGGACCCATTCGTCATTCTGGAGCTTAAGATGGAATGGTTTGATCACTCCTCCCAGATTGCGCCACACACCATACATCTGCATATAATTTGGTAGCATCATTACGAGTTCGCTACCAGGTCCATTCTCACGGAGCAGGTTCCACATACAGAGATAGTTCGCCTCGGCACCCCCATTTGTTACAAGGACATTGTCTGGTCCTGTTCCATCATACTCAGAACTGATGAGCTGCCTAAGTGGAATTGTGCCATTGGTCTGTGAGTAACCGATCCCAAGATTGAGAAATTCTTTCTGCATATCTTCCTCAGCTACTAACTCCTTAATGCTGATTGGATGTACTCCGCTTTCAGAAAGGTTGTACTTGACCCTATTTTCCCATTCTGATTGCATTCGTTCCATTTCGAACTTTTCAAGCTTCATCAAGATGACCTCGGGAGATACCTCTTATTGTTAATAACCAGTATATGAAATCATCTAGCTGGTTCAAATATTGCTTTGGGTCAGATTACTATCTTGACATTCCTGAACGCCAGACTACAAATCTTCCGCAGGGTTCACCTCTACTGCATCCATAGTATGTATAATCCTGACAATCGATGCAGGGTGAAGTACCGCGAATGTCACGTAGTTTATGTACACTACGTGTTTTATGAAGATCTTCTCCCACCGCTTGCTTGTTGTCTTCACCTATCCTCTGCAAGATATTACTTGCTTCTTCATGTCGTCCCATTGTTGATAGGACTGCAGCAAGTTCAGACCAGAAGTGAATTGGTTTCGTGTTGAAGCGAATTGCTTTCCGCAGTGATTCCTCTGCTTCTTGTAGTCGGTGTTCATGATGTAGATGGCATCCCAAACAATACCATCCCTGAGCATCATAAGGAAATGTGGACAGTCTCGTTCGAAGGTCACTCTCGTAAGTTGTTATGTATGGTTTGTCAGAAAGAATTTCTTCTGGCTGTTTTTTCGAGCCTGTTTCTCCTCTAAGCAAATAGTGTCCTCCCGGCGGACTCAGCTCAGATGTGCGGTCTTAGCTTTCACCTGTGCGGATAAAAATACAACGTCATTTCCAGTAATATACCATTTGGCGTTTGACGAAAAATAACGAAAATGTACTATAAATCGGAGGGATAACGCGCCAACTTCTATTCAGTGTTAACAGATTTATTGAATCTCAAAATTAATTCTCTCCGAGTACAAATGAGAAGAAATCTTCGAGGATCTTGCTATAGTTTCCCATTAGTATGACATGATGATTGGCAAGTGATTCGTCTAAGAAGTATCTCACAGGTTCGTCAAGCCGCACTCTGATTTGTGTACGGCAACCACACTCATCGACATTGTTCTCTACAATTATACCACCTGAAACCCAATAGTCTGTTAGGTCCTCACCAAATACTTTCAAAACCGTCACTGGTTGTTCATCGAATTCTCCTCTGACTGCTACACTCTGACCGGTCTCAAAGTGAGTTGTGATATCATAGTTTGCTAGAATATCTGTAGGTGTGGTGCAGTGAGCAAACACGACTGTGTTCTTCTGCTCATCTGCTTCAACAACATTGGCCATGAACGCAGCCTCTTTGGTGAAGAGTTTTGCCACCATCAATGTGAAAGTCGAAGGAATATCACCTTCACAACCAGCAACCAATCCATCCACATCGTTAAGATGTGAGAGGGCAAAACAACCTGTTACTTCAGTCTGCTCGAATAACGCGAAGCATTGCAGTGTCACTGCGTCCAATTTGTTCTCTGTGACCAACTGAACCATTGATTGAGTTATTTTTCCAGCATCCTGGATATCTTCAATCGGGACTTCAACTCCAATGGCTGACTTGACAAAGTCTTCAACCCTTTCCATTCCCTCTTCTGTCAATTCATTCTCTAGTTTACCAGTGACATCAGTCAGCGGAAATTGTAGAATGGTAACTCCCCATCGTTCCTTCACCTTAACGGGATCTACATTTGATGCAATGAGCCATGACGAGGGCTCTCCGAAGATACCGAGGCGGCTATTCCTAATTTGATTCTCTATCTCAACAAACTCATTCCACTGTTGTATTAGCTTGAGTATGTCTTCGAGCGGAGCATGGATGACTCTAGCTACATGTCCTTCTTTCTGAAGATATGCACGTGTTTCCATGGCTGCAGGAAGTGAATTACCTGTTTCATGAGCAAGTAGGATGATTGGATCCTTTACTTCATTGGCCTGGATAAAATCTGCCATGGCCCTCTCTGTTCCGCCTGACCCCACAAAAATGAAACTATGTTTGTTAAGAGGGGTTTTATGCTCGAGAGGGATTGTAACATCTGCATGAACGTCCGACAGTTTTGACATCAATCCGTTGACTCTTTCTTCAGGGGTTATCTCTGAGAAGAAAGGGATGACTTTGACAGGCATGATTGACCACTCGTACTCATCAGATGCTATGGCATCGTTCGGCACGAAACTTTGCTACTTATATGCGTTAGCAAGTGAGAGCTGGAATGTTAATACACGGTATACATCACAACCGTTGGTTTCATATGGTGCTTGTGTCAAGCTTGAGTATAATGCTCAAAGAAATATTCCTGATTGACCGTTCTGTA
>JAEOST010000197.1 GCA_016840245.1 Candidatus Thorarchaeota archaeon | reverse complement strand
GGTTCTCAACTTCGAGGAGATACACAAGACTGGTTTCAGGTTCTTTCCTCAGAAGGGAGGACGAATGAGTTCCGGAAAAGAGGTTGTATTTTCTCGGTTCTATGACCATACAGACCCTCCAACATCATCAACTCTAGTAATGACAGCTCAGGTAAAGAAAGAAGATGAATGGACCTCGCTGGTTTCAACCCAGAAGGTTCTGAATCTAAACTCAGATTTGATGATTCGCTCACTAGCTCAGGCTGGGTTCCAAGAAACAAGGTTTTATTCAGACTACTCAGAGTCGCTCTTCGTTGGGAGCGATGACCGAAATATGGTCATCCACTCCCGGAGATGAATTCATGCCTTCTTTGATCTTCTCAATACAAATGCAGATACTACACTGACGAATGCACCCATTCCAACTATGACTAGCAGATACGATGTCACATCTCCATTCAACGCAATATCCAGTGCATCTGCTGCCGCATCCCAAGCATTTGCGATTGCAATGAGATGAGTTCGAATCTCTGCCAAATCCTCCTCGTATACAAACGCTGCTGATGACAAATCCCCATCAAGTACATGTTCATACTGATAGGCAATATTATCGAAAGTCTTAGTCATCATCTTGGTACTTGCTGGATAGAAAGGAGTATTGACAGTTGAATTGTCAGCGAACAGCTCGAAATGTTCGAGCGCTGACTCAGCCTCTGAAACAAATTCCTGCAGATCAAGATCTGGAAGTAAATCTGGGAGTACATCAATTGCAGCCCGATATGACTCATACTGCAGTGTCAAACAGGTCTCCATATCGAAACCGAGGGTCTGAAAAATGATGGATCTTGTGTGCAAATCATACTCATCAAATTCATCCATGAATGATGATAGCCCTGTGTCAGTGAGATCAGCAGCCATCGCTCTGAATGCATTGGAACCGTAATTCCAGAAGAATACTCCGTCAGCTTCAGGTGCATAGGAATTACTATCACCACGTAATCGAGCCAAGAGATAATTTGCTAGATTTTCCGTAAAATCCTCAGTCATCCCTGGTCCTGGTTTGACAATAGAAACACCATATAGACCAAGCCATGCTTGATTCAAGGATGTGAAATTGATCTCGTAGAACCAGCTTCCATCATCAGGGAACGATGCTGGGCCATCGAACAATCCGATAGCAGGATCCATGATTTGAGCGGTGCCAGAGGTTTCGTTGTAACCAGTGATCAAAATCGAGTGGGTAGGGTCAGTATCTGTTAAGCCTAGGTCTCGGAAGAGATCATAGTCAGAGGCAGGAAGATTCTGTAGGTTTACATAGACCTCAACTGGAAAACCACTATCTATACCATCCTTCAAAACCTGTATTGCATCATCCCACCCATCAATCTCAGTCCAGCTGACGTTTTCCATTTCCAATGCTAGTGAAAAGAGAAAACCAAAGTCAGTACTATTGGTATCCATATAGAATTCCACTTCGAAACCGAGAAGATCTGCAATGGTTTTCATTGTACTATGTTGCCTTAGCATGTTTCCAGGGACTAACATCCAAGTGTCTTCGTATCGAACATGTCCAGTTGAGAATCCTACGCCCGATACGGCCAATACTTCAGCAAGATCTAGTTGTAATCCAATACTTTGTAGTGCCATTGAGAGTGTAGCCCAATGACAAAAACCATTGAGTTCTTGCCATACAAATGTAATCCCAGTTATTTCTCCAGCATCAGCAGACTTACCAAAATTTCTTGTAACAACTCTGGCTCCACTAGTATCCGATGCAATAGGAATACTGGTACTGAGAATGATTGTGAGTATAATGATTATTCCAATTTTATTCCTAACGTTCTTCATTCCTATCTCTCCTAAGAAAAAGTTGTGGCATGGTGGAGCCACCAACACCAAAGATACTCCACCATTGCCACTCTCTCTAGGCCTCCGGCTTAGAGAGGTATTTTATCCCTGACCAGACAAGGATGCCAGCAAGAGTCCACTGAACTAATAGTCCAATGACTGTTATCCCTACCATCGCATTACCTGGACCAAAGACTGTCTCGATGACTCTGAAGAAATCGATATCGAGACCGATAGAGAGGAATATGTCTACGAATAGAACTCCCAGGATAGAGAATTCTGCAAGCATGACTGAAGTCATTATATTCGCCTGATGGGCGGGCGACTTCGTATCCTCGTAGTTTGGGTTCCGCGCTGTCACACCAGTAGCCATCATCATTCCACCGACAACAGCAACGTATCCAAGTCCAAAGAAAAGCAGGAGTTCAACAAAGGTCATCTCTAGCATGAAGTAGATGACTGCAGATGGGATAGCAGCAAGTGGTATGCTGATTATTGCCTGCGAAACAATCCTGCTCTTGACATATCTTGATGCTCCATGTGGAGCCCCTTGGATGATCCAGAGCTGGTCTTTGCTCTCAAGGAAGCCAGTTCCAGCAAATGGCATTGCACCAATCAATGCCATCATAGCAACTAGCATCATGAACATCTCACTAAACTGGAGGTTCTCGATGTCCATAGCTGTCATGATGACTGGCATTATTATTGCCAGAATCAAACCGTATCCAATCTTTGACAGATTCTGTGCCTTGCGTAGGAAGTCCTTGAAGTTCGTGACCATCAGTGATCCAAAGGGTCCTGAGTTTACTCTCCTGACTCCTCGGAGGAAGATGTTCTCTCTTCCAACTGTTGTAACAACTTCTGTACGGACTCCAGCCTCAATTGTGAACACTCTGTCAGCTGTACCCAGAGCCAGACCAACTGTACCCAGGGTGAATCCGATTGCTAGAATTGAGGTCCATAGCATATCAACCTGTAACACACTTGAGAAGCCCAGAATCTGAGAGCCTGTCAGTCCGATACCATTGAAGGATATGGCTAACCAGCTGATCAAATCTGAGAACCAAGTTGATGGGAGGATTAGGAATGCATTCATTCCCATCATCTCAGACAGTGTTGGGAGGAAGAACATCAGACCGTACATTGGAATGATCACTACTATGGCTACAACCATAGCCAGTGCCTTTGCAATGTCGTTACCTCGTGAGGAATCACCAAGCCTAGCTTGAACCACACTTGTGAGGAAGTTCGAGAGCCAGATGCTTCCCATTGCTAGCATTGTAACTGCACCATAAACCAACAGTTGACCAATGATACTGACCTCAAATGCCAGCATGAAGGGAGTGATCACTAGTGGTGCAAGGAATACAATGATCAGTCCGTAAAGACCAAGCTTTCCGATGAAAGTTCCAGCCATCATGTCTCTTGTCTTGACATTGTTTGACAGGAATATCTCCCACTGGCCAATCTTGATCTCCTGTAGCGCATATGACAATGGGAACAGGAGTAAGAGTAACCAGATGAATAGTCCAATCGTTCGCATTATTCCTGGGAACATCACCATGAGCATCGGTCTCAACACATGCATTGGGAATATCGCGCTGAGGATAGAATTGTACAACATTGGAGTAATGACTGTCGCCCATACTAGTGCAAGTACATAGAGTATACCCACGTAGAGCCTACGATTACCCCTAAGACCTGAGGACAATACCTGGAACTCGGCTGTTGCTATAGCTAACCAGGTTCGTACCATCTACATTACCTCCACGCCAACAGAGCTTCTCTGTCTACCTGTCCACCAACTATCTTCAGATATGCATCCTCGAGGTTCTGTGCACCTGTGGTTTCGATGATCTCCTGAGGAGATCCAAGAGTGACAAGTGCACCCTCATTGAGGATTCCCACTACATCACAGACGTCCTCGACGAAGGATGTCTGATGACTACAGATGAAGAATGAAGTGTCGGTTTCTTGTGCCAGAATTAGTATGAGGTCTTTCACCAGTGCACTTGCAGCTGGATCCAGTCTCGAAGTGGGCTCATCCAAGAACACAAGCTTTGGTTCGCTCAACAGTGTTGAAGCGACGAGAACCTTCTGCTTCATTC
>JAEOST010000196.1 GCA_016840245.1 Candidatus Thorarchaeota archaeon | reverse complement strand
TCCATCGGTATCCTTGTTTCTGATTACAACCTCAATTCCAGATTCTTTGATTCGTGCAACTGCTGAATCAGCTATTTGGTCTGCCACAAGTACTCGTGCCATAGTTGAATCCTCTCAACTTGATGAGCCCTGGCCCCACCAGGTCCAACTTAAATTTGCTCATACAACACTTTCATTAGCCGCTAGTTTGTTATCACAACTCATGAAGAAAGAATTGAGACCGTCTACTGTCCTTGTACCATGCCCTGTAGTACTATTGAGCGTGGCTGGTGAGGGGCACCCGAACATAATAACACTGAGCTGGGCTGCAAACATCTGTAGTAAACCTCCTTCAGTAGCTATTGGTATTCGTCCCAGTCGTCATAGTCACAAAATGGTGAAGGATGCGGGTAACTATGTTCTAAACATCCCTTCAACAGAACTACTAGATGCCACCGAGTTCTGCGGTACAAAATCAGGGCGTGAATTTGACAAGTTTTCCGAGTGTGGTCTGACACCTGTTCCTTCCACAAAGATAAGTTCTCCAATGATTAAGGAATGTCCAATTAATATAGAATGTACGACAACTCAGATAGTCAGTATAGGGGCGCATGATCTATTCGTAGGTGAGATTGTGACTGTTCATATTGACGAAAAAGTTCTCACTGAAACAGGGCATCCAGATCCTGCGAAGATGAACCTCTTCACATATCTTCCCATCTCTGGTCAGTATTGGGCTCTTGGTGAGAAACTCAAGTGAAATCTCACGTTAACGACTCTCTATCACCAGCTCAAACTCTTCGTCATCGTAGTATCTAGAGGGTTGAATGTGACGGATTAATCCATCATTAGATGAGTCTAGTACAACCCATCCGCCAGGTGGAATGTGTTCTTCTCTGAGGAAGATATCAAATGTCCCACGATTGCGATACTCAACAATGACAGGGTCATATCCAAGTATCCTGAAAAGACCGCAGGCGTCCTGAGCACTCTCTAATGTATCAAGACGGGCAAGTATTGGGATCCACTCGCTATCAAGGTCCTGAAGGTGTCCTATAGACTTACCAACCCATTTCAAAAGAGGCCATGATGTTGCTGGAGGCATCTCATTTCTCTCTGCAACATAGTACTCACAATCGTCAGTCTTGTAGATTGTAGGAAACATTCCTTGCTTGGCAAGACGCTCTCCTTCTGTCTTTGCTTGCGGTAGTGATTCGTGTATCTGCATTTAATCACCTTTATGCTGTCTAAGTCATAATGCAGTCATTACAATGACTGAGAGATTTCCAGTATACAATAGTACGATTCTGAGGGGTCTTTCTCACTACTTGACTATCAAACAAACGGAATGTATCCTACGAATCCTGTAGGACTATATTAGCCAACGATGTGTAAATTATGCAGTACCACATCATTTCGAACCTTTAGCGCTAACTACCTTAATCACATCTCTATCCTTGAGTTCATGTTTGTCCGATATTCTCATGTTAGTTCTGGCATCAATGGCATGAATGAAACTCTCCATGAGATCCGTATGAACATGACCAGCAAACTCCTTTGCAGTGGTGCCCTCAGGTACAAGATAGACATCAGGCAGCACGTTTCCATCAGTATCAGTCAATGCACTTGCATCATGAACAGGGTAGACAGTTATCATTTTTAGATAATCAAAGACTGCTTTATTGAGAATCTCTTGAACTCCAGTTCCACTATGTTTCTTCAAAATATGTTCACGAATCTTCTCTAGCTGAGCCACTTCTGCCTCTTTCAGCTTGCTCTGGTCGAGAAACTCAAAGTCATCATTTCCTGGGATATATCTGATGACTCCCTTCTGATCCAAGTCCTTGAGCGCTCTCTCTGCAAGAGCACTGACAGGGACCACCAGACTATCCGGTAGTTCTTCTTTCATTCTCCTAAAGTTCTCATCAGCTCCAGGTCGGTCAATCTTGTTTGCTGCAATGATTATTGGTTTGGCTGTCCTTTGTAGCATCAAGACAAATGCCATCATCTCTTCAGGCGTCCATTTGTCGGCAGCTTCGGCCTTCAACTCAGCCTTTCTTATCGCCTTCAGGATGTGTCCTCTACTGATCTTCAGTCCTGATAGCTTCTCTAGAAGTAGCTCATCCAGCTTAGCGCCTTCTGAACGTACCCTACCAGCGATTCTACGCCAGTCCTTCTCAATAATTCCTCGCATCCACTGAGTGATCTCCTCCTCCAAAAAACGGACATCTTCCAGGGGGTCATAGCTCCCAGCAGCAACTTCCTGTCCCTCTGCATCAAGTGCTCCACTTGCATCCACAATATGAATGAGAACATCGGCCTGTCGTACATCATCCAAGAACTGATTTCCCATCCCTCTGCCCTCATGGGCTCCTGGGACAAGACCTGCCACATCAATGAGTTTGACAGGTACTAGTCTGATTCCATCTATACAGATGGAATTCTGTGGATTGTCCTCAACATCAAAGTCCCTGCAGGCACACTCTGTCCTCACATGAGTCACACCTACATTTGCCTCTATGGTTGTGAATGGATAGCTTCCCACCTTGAAGTCTGTCATACATGCTGCATTCGTAAAGGAGGTCTTGCCGCATGAAGGTTTTCCAACTATCCCTACACTGAAGCTACTTCCCATAGTGTATCACCCTGATGATGGAATGTTCTAACAATACTTGGAGATAAATAGCCCGTTTATAGAGGTTACATCACATAACTATTTGAGAAAAAACATGGCAACTCAGACGACTTTTTATTGCGTGTACTCAATACTATGTAACAGTACTCCCGTAGGATGTGCCAATATGACAAAGGTATGTGTTACTTCTACTGGTTCCGATTTGGATGCGCCAGTCGACCGTCGTTTTGGTCGCTGTGCTTACTTCATAATTGTGGACACCGAAACAATGCAATACGAGTCAATATCCAACGTTGCGGCTTCAGCATCTGGTGGCGCAGGAATACAGGCTGCTCAGATTATGGCTTCTAACGATGTCGATGTTGTGATTACGGGAAGTGTTGGCCCAAATGCATACCCTGCATTGGCAAACTCTGATATACGAATGATGTCTACTTCCTTACCAACCGTCAATGCAACAATTGAGGCCTTTAAACAAGGTACGCTGACTGAAATTACAACATCGGGTCCTGCTCATGCAGGTATGGGACGTGGTGGAGGTCCTAGGTAGGATTCCCTTCAATCCCATGACCACTGAATCAATGGTGGTTGCAACAACAATTTCAGAGTAAGCTCCCGACCATCATCTAACAACACTTCTCATGGATATATGGAACCAAGTTGATATCTACGTAACCAGCTTGGGTGGTATGGCTTGGTTATTGGCTTTCCAGTTCTTGCAGTCGGGCTTCTATATTCTGTAATGCCTCTTGAATTGATTTTATCTGATTCTCAAGGGCGAGTCTTCGCTGCTGTAGAACTCTTACCTCGTCTGGTTGATCTGCAAACTCACCCGGGGCTACTGGTATACCGGTCCCAGTTCTATAACCCAGGGTCCAGCAGCTTCCAGGTCCATAAATCCAACCTGGTCGTTCCCATGGAGGCAGGTGTCTGAACGGTCCATTTCCTGGCCACTGATTACCACGACCGCGACCACGGCCGCCTCTTCCACGTCCGTAAGACATAGTTGTTCTCATCCGTTTACTTATGCGTATGCACGTATTATATATGTGCATATGTACAGATATAAATTTGTCGACGCATCCCTCGTCAAAAGATAGAATCTTATAGAAGCGGTTACTATTTGTAATGGACCTGCAATGCATCGTAGAAGAAGAGGTCGTCGTGGTCGATTTCCGATCCAGCCCACAATCAGCAAGCATCCAGTAGCTAAGAAGATGAATCCGGAACCATCAGGATCCGGAACTCCAATCTTCATCAACCTTGCTGAGGCCGAGGTTCTCAGACTAGTGGACCTCACTGGTATGTATCAAGAACAGGCAGGTGCAACAATGGGTGTCTCTAGGGGCACAATATGGAGACTACTCTCGACGGCCAGAGAGAAGATTGTTCGAGCTCTGTTTGAAGGACGTCCCATCATAATCGGCCTACCCGAGGGGGATACAGATTAGTAGAAACAGTAACGTCCTACTGTTCGTCCATTTGTTAAGTAGTATTAGAGCTCTTGTTACTCAGGTTGGAGTCATTTTTTGTCACTTCGAAATAGAATTGTCCAACTGTTTTAGAACAGTATCTAGAGTGCCATAGAACGCTTTCTGGAACATGATGACCGTGCTACACCCGCTTATATGTAGAAATTAGCACCTACATACTCAGAGAGATGATGGTGATGCGCTCGGGAACCCAAGCAGGAATGGAAATGGTAAGCGATCATATCCTTATCAGACGACCTGCTATTCCACGTTGGTGGGACCCAATTGCACGTCCTCATGTGGCGATCGTGATAGAGAATCCGGTGAGGAACACGACAGAACGAATCTATCTGTCACGTACCGGCCAAGATACCGAGGATGGCCGTACTATCCTCGAGGTTGCAGAACTCGATGAGATTGCTAGCTCACTATCCGATGGCGCAGTTCTTGAGATCAGGTTCAGTGCCACAAAGGCCAATCTCTACAAGCTTCAGATAATCGAAGGTGTTCCTGTCTGGAGGTGGGTTGGTCGATGCAGAGGGCTCTGTACCTTTGAGTATCCATCAACCATAAACTGGGACGGTGTATTAAGCGAGCATGCACTAGCTCCACCTAATGGAATCCTTGCATCGTAATATCAAATGACTGGATTTGCGGTATCTAACATCAAACAGTGATTACTTACTTTCCTGATTTTCTGTACAGCAAACTTGGAATTATAACCATGATTATGACCATAATAACACCAATCAAGACTCCCAGTTCGATGGACCCAATATATTCGATATCATCCTGATTCACAGTGGTTATCGGAGCTGTCGAAGTTGAGGAAGTTGAGGGAGTAGAGGAAGTGGATGAACTGGACGAATCAGACGAACTAGTAGTGTATTCGATAACACTGACTGTTGCATTATCAGTATCGTCACCAAGGGAGAAATCGGCATGCATTGTGAATACATATGAACCAACCCTTAGACCATCCACGTTTGTTTCAATCTCTGTGTCACTCCATGTTGCACACTCAATGAGATAGTCATCCCTGTAGAGAGAGTATATACCCAAAGAATCAGGATCATATGTAGCTCTCCATGTGAGGGTATTACCCGTTGTTCCTACACCATACTCCATATCCGGAGTATCCATCAATTCGACATCTGAATCAGCAGTGGCCGCACCTGCCCATATAATTTCATAAGTAAGAACTTCAGTCGCTGCTTCATTACCAAGTGAATCAATGGCAAAATACATGACCTCATGTCGGTCCTTGTATTTTCCCCTGGGGGGAAGGATAACAGCGGATAGATTAAGTCCAGTTAACTCAAAAGCAAAGTCTGTTGAATACTCTCCTTCAATTGCAGGGTTCTCTACCATGGACACATTGGTCCAAGGATACTCACTGCTATTTCTATGCATCATCATTACTGAATCGACCCCATCAGAGTCATCTACAACTATTTTTAGCGTGATTTGATGATCTCTAACGGTATAAATCGAGTAATTTCTGAGATAGTAATCAAGGAATGGAACCTCATCAGGTATCGATTGGCACAACTCAGGTCGGATGTTTGGAGTATCAACAGAAGAACCATAGGATAGAGCGGGAAGTGATACTGAAGCAGTAAGTAGCGTGACTAGCATGATGACAGACCCACTACCCTTTCTATCCAATATCGACATCATTTCCAATTCGAATTTAGATACTCTTCACATAAAAATCACGTTTATCGAATAAAGATGTAGACAGAATTAGCCAAGAAGGAGAAGTGCCAGATAGAAGATTCCAATGCTTCGATACTAACTCACTTTAGAAACTCAGTACAACCATCCAGCTGTGAGGTTTCACCTTGAAATTACCAAGACTAAAGATAACTGTAGTTCGAAAATACAGTCCTGAGGAAGTATTTGGACAGGAAATGATACAGAAATCATCTGGCAGACCTATCCCGACCTGTCAATTCCTTGACGAGGGCCAAGAATTCATTGCTGAGAACAGCTTCAAGATGCCAGAGGGCTTTTGTGGTTGGGCTTGGCGTGATCTCACTGTTCGACTCACTAAATTTGACTTGATTGATGATATGGACTGGCCAGAGAAGAATGTGACCTACGTTGCATGCGGAGATGGAGTTCGACCTGTCATCTTTCGACTAGAAAAACTGGTTGAGTAATGATAGAATTGGGTTCGAAAAGGAATTGGTAGCGGGTAGTGGTATAGTTGGATGAATCCTAGGGTTATATGGCAATCTTGGTACGAATCATTATTTGCTGTTAGATTAACTATCATACTCATACCGAAAAACAGAGGGAGATGTCAAGATATGGGTTTTCTCTCCCTCTGACTCGCTTTTTGGATAGTTCTGAAGAGTGACTGTTCTTATGTCTGAATCTGAATATCAAGGGTTAGTGCTTTGGCTAGTAATCCATCACTTCCAATTCTTGGATCTACTGGGTGATAGTCCGGGTCAAGACTTTTCCATCCTACGGTCCCATACCATTCTGATACGGTGTTCTGTATATCATCCAATCGTGGATTCTGGAAGGGATTGTTTTCATAGTTCCAACATACCTGACATGCTTGGTTAAATGCTTTGAGAAAGTCGTATCCATAGCCAAGCCAATTCACTAAAGTATCAGAGAAGATGCACACATCTGAAACAATTGGAGCATCGTGTTCTCTATCCGTTGCAGTTACTACCACCCGATTATCTGCACTTATCTCAGGGAATAAATCACCCGAATGACATGATTCAATAACTAGCACCATCTTACCGCATGGAATTGAGCTCAAGGCTGAGGCGAAAGTTGCAACATCTACAGTATTGTAGTCATGTGGAGTATCTGATTTACTAATACACAGGTGTGGAGTGGGCCACTCAGGCCAACCATTCCCATGACCAACGATGTAGATGAAGACGAAGTCGCTTGTTGTACTGATATCGTTCCAATACGTCAGATTCCCAACAAAGTCATCGGCAGTCGAGTCTGGGTCTAGTTGTTTTGCATGTATCTTATCGGGGTGAAATCCAGCATCCGGTAATACTCCTTTCATATTGTCAAATGCATCAAAATGGGCAACTTGTGCATTATCCTGAATATTATTAGTCAAATCAAGAACAACAGCATACTTGCTAACAGGATTCCAAGACCCTGATGTAAAAGTTATCCAGTCACTCCATTCCCCTTCAATAGGGACATCCCATTCGTTGTAATTGTAATCCCAACAATGTACTGTATGACATACCTTTACTCTACAATCATACGAAGTATCCATTACCAAGTTGGTTAGTAATGTAGAACCAGAACTACCGGGGAACAAATTGTCTGTTATGCTTTCATCATATTCTGCAGTACTGTCACTATACCTGTACTGGATTTCAGCATACCAATCACTACCTTGGCCTTCACGACCCCAGTTCACAGTCCACAGACAGGTAGCTTGTATCTCAAGTTTATCCTCTACAGTAACAGATACTTCAGGTTTGCAACTTTCTATATCGTGACTTCCAGTAGAAGCACTTACCTTGATGTAATCTTGAAAGAATGGATCCCAGTAGTACTCGGAAGCTTTCACTTTCCAGTGGTATGTTTCAGCTGGATCAAGGTTCCACCATGTGTAAAAATAGTTGTTGGGACCAAAATCATAATACATTTGTTTTTCTAATACTTTGGTATTGTCACTATCGTAAACTAACACTTTGATTATCCGCATGTAAGCCGGATTGTAATGCCAAATTACACCAGCAGTGAATGTAACTGCATTCGGTTTTAGTGAAGTTGCGCTCTCCCAGCCTACAGTTGGAGGGATTTGTGGCATCGGGCGGGGTGGAATATAGGCAGCACTAACAGAGGTGCCTAAAAGTAGAATTACGACAGATGCCAGAAAAACTACACTACTCTTACTACGATATACCAATCCTATCTCACTCCTAACACATTGTGCAAATCTATTGCACATCATCGATGATACTAGTACATCTAATTAAGTACCTTGATTCGTATTGACACATTCAGTTACAATCAGCTCTGTCTACACCGATTATTCCTCGGGTAGTGTGCAGGAACGCCGATTCATTCATCTATATTCGAAAAAACAAAATCACAATGACAATATCTTGTTCAAGCTAACCAAGGTGCAACCTTAGACACAGTTCCACAATAATTACACAAATACACACGGTCCTCGCGGACAGATAGCGAATCAATGTTGGCACCGCACTTTGGACATGTAGCGATTTGGCATAATTGTTCTTCAAACACATCTAGATGTTCCCTTATTGTAGGCATTATGTCTGCGAAGAACCCACTCAGAATCGCCTCATCCTCTGAGTAGATGCCCAGTGTAAGCACAGCTCCTGTATCTGTTCCAGTGGCCTGAATCTCTGCAGCAAATCGGTAGTGATTACAGACTCGTAACAACCACTGCGTATTCTGGTCGTATGAAACCTACAGTGTATATTCCCCAAGTTACTTCAATTAGACTAAATACAACTACAAGGGAAGTAAACATTGCACCTAACCAGTCAAGGGATTCAGATTTCCAAGTATCCAGTGCCTGACCAATCATGAAACTCCAGTCCTAATAGAGTAACTCCAAGGCGAGATATTAGTACTTCGTAGATTTTAGTTCGGGCAAGCTCGTCTTACGAATAACTTTAAAACTCCGGGAGATTGAGTTTTCTTAGCACTAGCGGGTTGGGGAAGCCTCAGTGGTGGATTCGTTCCGCCCTGCTTCAAAGGCCTATCCCGCGGGGCTCATAAGTTGTGGAAACAACAGAGTTCCGCACGGGGTCACCCCGAGATCAGTGGTTCTGGGGAACTGATTTCCAGTTTCTCGCCAAAAAATCCACTACCCGCTACCACTTTCTTTTGTTATTACTTCTATATCCCATAATTCTCCCAAACACTATCAACAGTAAGTCCATCTCTCTCAATCTGGAACCGAATCCTCTTTGATCTAGTAATATTCTTTGTCACAATCTTGATTGCTTCATTCATCTTTTCCGGATGATTGGGTGGTGCAATTAGAAGCAGACGTATTGTGTTCTCATTGCTATTTGTAGTCAAACTACTAACAACTGAAACTCTCTTAGATTTCGTATAATATCGTTGGAAGCTGGTGTAGCTATCATTGACAAGCAAAGAGTAGGGAGGGGTTCAAAAGGGGGCAGGTGGACCTAGAGTCAATAATAGTCGAAACCGCAATCCTGACAGTTATTTATGCGATATGGATTCTCAGCCCACCCGCTACCATCTCCTTTTCATCAACAACTACAAACCATGTTGTTTCCATATTGGATTTATTTTCAAACGGTAGTTTCTATTTCTTATAATGGTAGACCAATGAAATGTAGAAGATTGCCAGAGCAACTGCCCAGATAATCAAAACAATACCTACAGCCATCTCCACTGATATTGGTTGTACAGTTCCAATAGATGCCGCACCAATTGGCAGAACAATCAAGAGAAATATGAATGCATTCTTCGCAGAACGATTCTCGATTTGAGTGAACCGCTCATCATGGAGCCTACGTAAATACGTGACTCCTAGAATGCCTCCTATCAGACCTCCAAGAGCGCCAGATATACCAGCAAAGTGTTGGCTCTCAGAGAAGTCTGGAAACCCCACCCAGAGCACGATAAGCACCATAATGAACGCAGCTACAAATACAAGACCCGTGATGATTTTATCCCTCATTTTTTCCACCTTCGTAGTGAAATATATCTTCAATCTTCAGACCAAAGGTGTGTGCAATCTTGAATGCAAGCTCTAAGGAAGGATTGTATGTACCTTTTTCCATAGATATGAGTGTTTGACGTGTCACACCCAATTTCTTAGCAAGGGCCTCCTGTGTCCATTGCTCTGGCCGAGCTGACTCATTCATCCTCTGCTGTCGAATCTCCTTGAGCCTATTCTTGATCATCGCTCACACCAATGTAAAATACACTTAACGTAAAGTAAACTTTACATTTATATTTTTCGTCTTTCTGATTTATTTCTATAAATCAGAGGGATTCAAATGCAGGAATACTCGATGGAAGTATGGAAAGTCGAGAGTGAACTAGGATGATAGTTGAAACAGCAATCCTGACAGTTATCTATGCGATATGGATCCTCAGTCTAGTGAACTCGATGGTTTCTAGCGAGGAGGTGTCACTCACAGTAGCCACGCTACCCTTCATAGTGACTTTTCCTATTGCTCTGCTGTTAGCTGCTCTTTTAGAACCAGTTATTCCTGGTGTATTGATGGTTGATATTGTTGTGACTATAGTAGTAGGCCTACTCCTCTTTGTAAGGTGGGTAATGGCTGTAATTGGAGAATGAAATCGAGAAACGGGACCTATGTCTTCTTGCGTTTGAACTCGGTATAACCGCAGCGTCCACATGCAAAACGATTGAAGTGTTCGGCCATGAAGGTTCCCTTCTCACATCTTGGGCATGGTCTCTTGGCAGATGTGACCTTGCCACTCTTGTCAACCTTGTAGTGCTTGTGTGCCATCTATGCTGCCTCCTTCTTCTCATGTCTCTTCACAATATGATCCAACTCAATCCTCTTCAACTGTTCAGGATTCGAGTATATTCTTGCAACACCCTCAGTGATTCCAATCCCAAAACGGGTGTTTAGGCTCTTAATCACCACAGTGGAGGCATCAGCATCGAACTGCGCACTAATCTTCGCCTGGATATCCGCTCTACTTGGAGTGGTGCTTCCAACATGGTCGACCCTAAAATCAATCTCTCTTCGACTAAGGGTCTTGTTCTCTCGTTCATTCAGAATCTCTATCTTCATCAGCATCACTCTTGATTCTACGACCGATTCCTTGGCGGGTTCAGCGAATCGACTTGGGGTCGGCTAATAAAGCTTTCACCAGCGACAATTATTATCGGACCTTTAGGGCGTACTTTCCTGGTTTGTCGATGTTAAGACGTTCAGCAATGTATGAGGCCTTTCTAGGGTCTTCAGCAGTCTTTCTACCTGGGAGTATGACCACAACGCCAGTATAGCTGGTACTCAAGTTGGTGCTCTTACAGTTTGGGCATTGGGTTTCTGTTGTAAGGAAGTGACATTCCCTACAAGCTTTTGGTCTCGCCATGATAATTCACCACAACTATCCCTTTTTCTTGCCTTTCTTTGTTTCCCCTCGAGCTGCCTTGACATCATCATCAACCCATGATGCATCAGGACCAACCTTCCCGAGGAATGCCTGTCTCATTGTAAGACCAAGTTTTCCTGAACGATTCCCTGATTCAAAGCTGATTGATGTAATGCGAGCTCTGACCTGATCGCCTTCTGAGAGTATTCTTCCAGTTTCTTTCCCTAGTAGAGCACTACCCTTCTGGTCTTGGGTGATAAAGTCGTCGCATATCTGACTAACGTGACAGAGTCCATCAAGGGGCCCCATTCGAATGAATGCACCAAAGTCCATCAATTCTACAACATTGCCCTCTACGAGCTCGCCACGAATGGGTTTAAACACTAGAACTTGATACACAACAGAGTGGTATGTAGCACCATCTCCAGGCATCAGTCTACCCTGACCAATGTCCTCGATACCAATAACAGCTATCATGAGTCCTATATCACGGTCTAACACGTTCTCACTGGTCTTACGTAGATGTCCCAGTGCAGCCTTGTTTATGGGCTGATGAAATTCCGATGGTGGGATTCTTACTATGTCGCGGACAGTGACAATACTATACATATGCATATGCTCCTTGCCTGATAGGACAACTTGAGAACAATCAGACACCAGGATTAGACCTAAGGTCTGAACCCGACGGTCAAGGGCTTGAACCCAGTGGTGAACATAAAAACATTGCCAATTGTTACTTTTTTACAGGAAATCTCAGAGAACCGTTCCTTCTAGCATGAGGATTTTTTTGCCCCTGAGAAATAGCACCGGAACTCCCTTTGCTCGCGCACGCTGTCGAAGTTCTCGGTCATTTGTTGCAAGAACACTTTCTACACTGGAGGCGTAGTCTAGGAGCTGACTATCTACATCCTTTTGCTCAGAATTGGGATTCACCTCCACAACTCTACATCTCGCTACTAGGTCTTTTGCTATCCTAAACTGGAGCTTTTCAGTTCTTTTAGTGGCTTTTTCCATCTTTTTCTCAATTTCATCCACTGCAGATGCTAAAACTACAAACTCAACCTTTCTCTCCAATACTCTCTCAGCTTCAGTGAATATATCCACTCCAAACTGTGCAGGTACAAGAATGAAATTGGTGTCGATTAATACTAAGACAGGCACTGAATTTCACGAAACCTTTGCACTACCGAATGGATACTCTATATTTCAGCATATCCAATGAGTCGCCATTTGTTCTCCACCCTACGACCTATTGCGATGCGCTGCCCTTTCTCTGCAACTACAGGCCGCTTGAGCACTAACTCTATCTCGTTACCATGGAGTCTTGTTATTACCCCCACTGTAGGTGCAGTACCCACAACTAGCATCAGGGGTTCATTCAGCCTGAGGTTCTCTACCTCTTTCTTGGACTCAATTCCGATGACTCTCTGCATCAATATCGGTGTTACCATCAATTTCTCGATGATCTTAGGCATTTTTCCGACCTTACCTACCACATTGCCCACTAGTCTGTCTGCACGAGTGGATGCTGGGTCTAATGAAGTTCCAACTCCAATCAGTCCACCAGGAAACGCCTCCTCTAGTTCGTTCCCACTTCCTGAGAGCAGGCTTGCCACCTTTGCTCGAATTGGTTCAAATCCCTTCTCGCCCTTGGCTCCAGGGGCAATCTCTATCTCATCACCAATCTTCAGTTTGCCCTGTACAATTGATCCACCAACCACTCCTCCATGTATATCATCTGGGAGGGTGCCGGGTTTGTTAATGTCAAATGACCTAGCAACAAACATCTTTGGTGGAGCCTCATCGTCTCTGTCTGGAGTTGGGATAACCTCTTGAATGGTCTGAATCAGAAGATCAGCGTTTGCCCCAAATATAGCTGATACTGGTACGATTGGTGCATCTTCGGCTGTTGTGCCCTTGACAAAGTCTTTGATTTGCTGGTAGTGTTTCTTTGCTTCTTCTACACTTACAAGCTCAATTTTATTCTGAATGATAATGATGTTCTTGACACCTACAATCTCAAGTGCTCTGAGGTGTTCAGAAGTCTGAGGCATAGGACAAGGTTCGTTTGCAGCAATGACAAGAATTGCTCCATCCATCAAGCTTGCGCCACTCAGACAGGTGGCCATCAGCGATTCGTGGCCTGGGCTATCAACAAATGATATCTCCCTGAGTTTCTCAAGATCTCCACCACACTTAGTACATTTCCCGTCTTCTGCGAGATGTGATGTGGTATACCCGTCAGGTTCAGGGCACTTCATACATTTCAACAGAACTGTGGCAGCATAACCCAACCTTATTGAAATCCCTCTCCGAATCTCGTCCGAATGACGGTCTGTCCACTCACCGGTCAAGTATTCAACAAGTGTTGTCTTTCCATGATCAACATGACCGAGGGTCCCAATGCTAATCTCAGACTGTCCTTCGTACCTAGTCACTAAATTCTCACTCCAAAGTGCGCCCTTGGGTGGGTTGTTTCCATCTGAATATTCAGGTTTATGAAGTCATTGGTCTATCACATGGAAATCAATGTAAATGGTCCCTGAGGGGACCTTCTGATTTATGCAGCCTTCATGACAAGCTCTTCTAGTGGAGTACTGCCCTTCTCCTCTATTCGCATATTCACTTGAGCAATATCAGAGCCGAGTTCACGACCACGAACGGTCTTGCGCTTCGCTACCCCAGTCCTCTTTGGCCTGAATCCAGGAGCACCTCTAATCAAGACCTTCTTCTTGCCGCTACCATGTACATCAGGACGAATTGGAAAACCTGAGGAGTCACTACCACCAGTAATCTTCAGCTTGTATCCTGGAAGACCTATAACGTCACCATCAATAACATCCCCGATTTGCTTTCCAATCAGGGCATTTGTCTTGGCATCATCTAGTTCATACTGGACAGCCTTGCCTGTTTCTGGGTCTGAGATTGCAAGCTTAAATGGCAACAGTTCTTCGCCTACCTAATTTATAGAAAGTGGCCCAATATACGGGCACTGGCGCTAGCGAGCAGAACTCACTTTATGAGGATTGCGGTTGGGCCGTTAAGCAAGTTGTAACAATTATCGCCAGTTACACAATCATTATAACTCAATCCATTTTCTGGCCGGTAACGCACCAGACCCCTGGGTGAGAATCAATGGATCCACTAACCGCCCTCCTAATCATTGCAGCCATTTACCTTCTTATCTATATAATCGCTCAAGCCATTGGCATTGAGAAACTGAACGAGAAGGGAATCGATGCTGGATTTCCATTCTTTATTCTGATCAAGACCGAACGATTGAATGCATTCCTCACCAAATGGGGAAAGAGATTCCCAAAGGCGTTCTTCAATGTCGGAGTCGTAGTTGCATTTGGCGGTATGATATTCGGATTCTACATGTTTCTCGATAATCTCCTCAAGTTCTTCTTTGCACCTGCAGAGGCAGGTGGGGTTGTACCTATCATACCAGGTGTCACAATCTCAGGTCTTCCTCTTGTCTACCTTCTTATTGGCCTCGGTGTTACACTACTCACACATGAGTTCGCACATGGCCTTGCAGCATCACGAGATGACATTCCAATCAAGAGTTCAGGTCTCTTATTCTTCTACGTACTCTTTGGTGGTTTTGTTGAACCGGATGAGGAGTCATTTGAGAATCAGGCCACACCAAGACAGAGGATGCGCCTACTCGCAGCTGGGTCTTATGTCAACCTAATCTGGGGCTTCATCTTTCTCATCCTGATTGCGAATTTTGGAGCATTAATGTCTGTGGGATTCAACTCACCAAGTGGTGCCTATATCTACGATATCCAAGTGGGGTCTCCAGGTTCTGGGGCATTGGAAGTTGGTGATGTCATCACTGGCCTTAATGAAACAGACATCGACACATGGTATGCTGTAAGTCTCTACATGGTCAATGCATCTTCGGGTGACACTGTTACAATACACACCCTTAATGGATCGTCAGATATCATATTGGCCGAACATTTAGCAAACGCATCGCGAGGGTATATTGGGGTGTATGGTGCCGATTACTGGGAACCAAAACCAGGTTGGGAATGGATCCCTGGCGGTCCAATGTATGCTTTCCATGCACAGCAGATCCTAAACTGGATATTCATCATCCTGTTCTCAATAGGACTGATCAATCTATTACCCATTCCAATGTTCGATGGAGATAAACTCCTGTCCAACGGTCTAAGTCTATTGACCGATGATGAAAAGAAGATCAAGATGGTCATGTGGCCTGCACGGCTCTTCTCCATTGGAATCATCCTGCTTAGCATCATCCTCTCACTGGTCATGGGTAAGGCCCTCTTCTAACCATCTCTGTGATGTACATACAACACGTTCGAGAGCCCAAAAACAGGTTTCTCGGAGTTAAATAGGGCCTAGCTTGACATGCGCTTGATATATCATGATGACTAAGCACATTGGTCCAAAGGATGAAGTTCGTGAAAAAGCACGAAATGCATTGACCGATTATCTGACTATGTTTGTTCCACAGTCTTGGGAAGAGCCCCTTGAGAAGATCGAACTAATACTACTCTCAAATGGAGATGTAGACTGGGAGTCCCTGAAAGGACAAGCGCTTCAATATTTTGACGAACGGCGTTTATCTGAAGATAGAGTGGAAACTCTTGCTAAAATCGACCGTCTGGGTGAATCGTTCAAAGAGATATTCACAGTAATCTCCCCAGCAGAATGGCACAAGACTGTGACAGGAATCATACTTGCATCAAACTTCAGAGCACACAAGATTGCCGTACAGGCAAAGCCATTGATCATTCCAACTCCGTCAATCAGTCCCTCCAAGAAGAAAGAAGAGTGAACAGACTCATTTCTTTGGAGATATCGATAGAGCCATAGCAGGATTGTACGCACACAACGGCATGCATCAATCCAGTCTTGAGTCGTATCTGAAATCAGCATATCCAGAACGGACCAAACTGAGCGTCCAAGGACTGACTGAACTCACAGATGGTTGGGAAACTGAGATACACTCCTTTGACCTAGACTATTCCATTGACGGCAAGAATTTCCGAGATTCACTTATCTTGCGTATGTACCCCGGTTCACAAGGTGAATACAGGTCTGAGAAGGAGTTTCAATTACTCAGGGATATCAATGATGTAGGGTATCCAGTTCCAGCAGTCCACCATCTAGAAACCGATAGTGCCCATCTAGGAATGCCCTTTATAATCATGGATAGGATCAAAGGACACCTATTAGACGATGACCTTCAATATGATGAGAAACATGATGAATCTATGAATCTCTTCTGCAAGCTGTTTGTCAAGCTGCATAGTGTAGATTGGAGACAAATAGTCAAAGACACATCCAAATTCGAATCCAATGATCCCTTTTTCTTCGTCAATGATGGATTAACATCATACAAGACGGCATTAGAACATCACAGTCGAACTGAACTCTTTCCTATTCTAGAGTGGCTTCGGGAGAGGGCCAATAATGTGCCATGTGACAGTCCTTCCCTAATTCATGGAGATTTTCATCCTCGGAATATTCTGATTGACCATGAGGGAAACCCCTTCGTTATCGATTGGACTGCATCAACAGTCACAGACTATCGAGCAGATCTAGCTTGGACTCTCTTACTTGCTGGTACTTATTGGGGAAAGAAGTATCATGACATAATTCTACACAAATACGAAGCATTTGCAGAAAGAAAGGTCAACGAGATAGAATTCTTCGAGGTATTTGCTATTCTCAGACGAATGTTCGATATCTCAGTGTCCCTCGGTAGTAGTGCAACAGACCTAGGGATGCGACAAGATGCTGCAGATATGATGCGTGAGAGTACACACCATGTCAGAAACGTGTACTCCTTACTTCAGGAGTATACTGGAATCAGAGTTACTGAGTTTGAACAACTGATTCAGAGCATATCATAGTGAGTTTTAGTATTATGCGAACTCTTAAACCAAGAATACCAACACCTACTATTTGGAGTACCCAGAATGCAACCCAAATGCGCAAAATGTGAAGAGCCAGCTGTGTATCTTCGTAGATATACTGCTGAACGGTTGTGCAAGGGTTGTCTAATCAAGACCACATTAGATAGGGTACGGAAGACAATCAACAAGAACCAAATGCTCGCTGAGACCGATAGAATTGCTGTGGCCATATCAGGAGGAAAGGACAGTTCGGTTCTCTTTGATATCCTGCTGAGAATAGAACGTAACTACCCACGAGCTGAGTTAGTCCCATTTACAATTGATGAGGGTGTAGCAGGGTATCGAGATGAAGCACTAAAGTCAGCATCTAATCTTGTCAAGGACCATGGAATGACCCTCGAAGTACGCTCTTTCCAAGACCTGTTTGGCCATACTCTAGACCAGATCGTTATGTCGAAACATGACGACTCAGTTGGTGCATGCTCCTATTGTGGAGTCTTACGACGAAGGGCCATAAACGAGACTGCACTGGAACTGAATGCCGATGTTGTTGCTACTGGTCACATTCTGGATGATGAGGCTCAGACAGTCATGATGAACCTCCTGAGGGGTGATAGCAAAAGAATCGCCCGGTCCAATCGCTCAAGACAGAAACCAATTCCGGGCTTTGTACCACGAATTAAACCCCTAATGGAAGTATCAGAACGAGATGTTGTCGCCTATGCACATAATCTAAACCTGCCTTACCATGATGTACCCTGTCCTTACGCTGCAGAGGCATACAGGACTGACATCAGACTATTTCTCAATGACATGGAGCATAAGCGACCAGGGACACTCCTTGCAGTTTTGAGATCTGCAGAGGCTATAGTTGATGCGTTCGAACACACTCCCAGCACATTGGAATTCAAACAGTGTACAAAATGTGGATCACCAACTTCAGCAACTATCTGCAAGACCTGCACAATGCTTGAGGAATTAAGGGGCTGAAATACATGGCGAAGAAGCCTGAGGTCTTACATGAGCCCCGTGAGGTGAAATATAACGACGAACACTGGTCCATCTTGCACGATCTCAGAGCAAGGGCCACACAAGTGATGCAGACTCTGGAGTCTATAGGTGTGAGGTCTTTTGTCTATGGTTCAGTTGCCCGGGGTGACATCACAAAGACATCAGATGTTGACATTATCATTCCTTACACACTCTCAAGCTACAAGATTGAGGTCGCTCTGGGCCAAGGTCTGAAACGTGAATTGGTGCAGGCAACCCCGTCCATGGTGTTAAAGGGACACATCTATCTTGAGGATAGTGTGACGGTCAGTTTTCCACTGTTCAAGATGATGTCCAGGGAAGAAGAGTTCTATAGATGGGGCGGTGCTGCAACATCTCAACAGTTACAGGATGGAGAACGCATTTCTGGAGTTGACAAGCGGTTACTACTCATTGAACCAACTCCCTCAGGACATATAGAACGAGGTGTTATTGGGCACGAGTCAGAGGTTGCAAAACAGGTGGGTGTCAGTATCGGGATAGCACAAGAGCGAGTACGGGTCCTTACTAGGAGGGACAATGTGGGACGGACTGGAGTCTATCTGACTCATCGTCTCTCTCCAGATGAGAGCTTTGAGTCTGTGGCCAAGACACTCCAAGACAGTGACCCTGCACTTCGACGTACGGTAGAACGAAGGACGAGATAGAGGTGAACTGAGTTGAAAAGAGAGATTATTGACCTCGAGGGTGATTCTCTACTTCTGGGAAACTTGCCACGGGGATGCACACTCTGTACCAAGGGGTCAAAGATGGTTCTCTTTGTCACTGGTCTGTGTGACAGTTCATGTTTCTACTGTCCACTATCTTCGGACAAATCAGGAAAAGATGTTGTCTTTGCAAATGAGATGCCTGTAGAGGTAGATGATGACATCCTGTACGAGTCTGATGCAATAGGTGGAGAGGGTGCAGGTATCAGTGGGGGTGACCCGCTCTGTCAATTAGAACGGACAATTCGATATATACGCCTCTTGAAGGGACAGCATGGTCCAAGTTTTCATATTCACCTGTATACGAGTGAATCGGACATAGACAAGCAGGTTCTGAGTGATCTGCAGGATGCAGGTCTTGATGAGATCCGATTCCACCCACAATCTGAGGATTGGTCTGGTATAGAGAATGCTATTCAGTTGGGATTGAATGTTGGAATAGAGATACCTGCTATACCTGGTGACATTGAAGCACTAAAGGTAACAGTAAGACGTGCTGAAGAGCTAGGTATTGGGTTCGTCAATATCAACGAGCTTGAAGCAAGTGAAACCAACTTCAGTAGATTGACTGCATTAGGTATGCGTCTGACAGACCTTGCCAGTGCTAGTATTGAGGGAAGTGCAGAAACAGTACTAGAACTCATGAACTGGGCAACAGAGAATCTTGAGAATTTGACTATTCATTTCTGCTCAGCACGTTTCAAGGATGCCATTCAGATGCGGAACCGACTGGAACGTCGGCTGGAGAGAACAATCCGTAAGTTTGAGGAACGCGCTGATGATGATCCACTACTCATCTTGGGAGTGATTCGCGCACATCACGGTTCCACACTTAATGCTCCACAGTTACAATCCATCTACGAGGTACTCAGCGAAGAGTTTGATGTTCCTTCAGAGATGATGAATCTCGATGATTCTAGAATGCGAATTGAGATTGCTCCTTGGATACTTAATGAGATTGCAGACGCAATTAAACGGGAACTAGTGCACATAGTGAATCTTGAGATGGGTATTGCATTTGAGTATCCTTCATGGGATCGTCTACAGACAATGTTCAATCCACTATGATCATTGACTTATACGAAACCTCAGAACTGCAGCTATACCACCTAAATTCTGGAGTTGGTCACCTGCAGGATGTTCTGTGGAGACTATGTGAAACTTCCCTTTGGTGGACTCAGTTTCCCTGATTAGACGATCTATCCAATTACGTTGTTTATCAGTTGCTTCTCGAAGTCTGATATCGGTGACCAAGAGATCTTCCACAGCGCCATACTGAACGGCCGTTGATACTTCCTTATCCCCATAGGCTCCCAGTCCATCATCCTTCGATATATGGGCGATAATGTCCTCAATCAATTGAGTTTCAGTTTCTACCTTTAAACCAGTAATTGCCTTCGAGATGACACCTCTGTACAGAATCTCTTTCGCTCCTGGAATGCCTATTGAATTTGCACTCACATTGACAACAGGTGGTAGATTCTTTATCCCAGCTGCATTGAGTATTTTTTGAAAGTGGTCCCTGACAAACCCGGGACCTGCAATCACAATCAGTCCTACCTCATTCTGTTCCACCTGGGAACGAACCGCATCCACAACTTCGGAGAAGAAATCCTTCATGGTTGAATCATGTGACTTCTGATCCCCTCTCTTTCTCGAGATAGTGGTACGAATACGAACTGCTGGCCTAATTCCAAAGTCCGCTGCAAGAAACAGCTCCGCTGTCCCATCCTCGATAGTCACTATGAGGCATATTGGACTTGTACCTTCTTTCTCAGCCTTTTTCAGACGTTCTAAAGTGTAACGTGGCCAGTGTTCTTTCACAATAGTAAGTGTAGTCCCGGTTTCTGCATTGAATGTGTGGTGCGAGCCTATATTGACCAGGTCTCTTGGCCCTTCTACAATGACTCCAAGTATTCTGACCCTATTACTGAAACTATGGAAACTCACATCCTCGACCTTTAGGACGAGGGTCATGGGTTTACGTACACTGTCCTGTTTTCTTGAGTCATCATCACCAATCTTGACTCGTCGCATCGTCCTAGAGATTACAGTGTCACCTGCACTAACAACATTGTATAGATGCCAGAGATCATCAAGGGTTTCGATCTTGAGGGTAATCTTTCCCTCTTTCAACACTCGTTTTAGAATCTTCAATGTGACACCATCACTGAATCTGTTGAGTCAGAAGAAATAGTCTCCGTAGCGCTCCATTGACATCTCAGTAGTCCGACCAGATATCATTTGAAGGTCTGTGAATCCCTTACTTAGTGGTTCTGCATTCTTGACATGATCTTTTTCTACACTATCTGAACCATCTGCTACAGCCAAATCTCCTGCTATTCTCACCAGCCCTCCTAGTTCTCTGAGTCGCAAAGTGAACGCATCTCTTTGGTGGTCCAAGCTATATGCCATTCTCTCAGCAGAATCCAGTACCTCCAGAATGGCGTCATGGGAGAAATGGGGTATTCTTCCATCATCTTTGACTGTCTGGGCAATGAATCTGACAAGCTGATTCCTGATTTCAGATGACTTTCTCACCCATGAAGAGAGCTTAATCTCATATCCATAACCACGAATTCGCGATCTAAGTGGAGGGAGAATTGTAGTGAGATCTTCAATATTGCATGACGCAATCAGTACGAAGTCACAGGGTACATCATCTACTCGCACAGATGCTCCTGAACTGTGTGGATTATGTCCTGAGATTGCATATCTTCGGTCTTGCATCGCCGTGAGTAGGTGTTTCTGATAGACCCCAAGAGCAGCAATTTCATCAATGTACAGAATACCTTCGTGTGCCTCATGGATTGCTCCTGGGATGACTCTTCGATGTGGTGCAACGCCTAGTGATTCCGCACTTCCGTACGGATCGTGTTTTACATCACCCAGAATCTCGGCAGGACTGCTACCACTCACTCTGATAAATCTGGATGCACCCTTTGCCACCAAAATTTGTTCATCTGACTCATCTTGGTAACGAGGTAGGTCAGTATCCACTTTCAATCTACTCAAGCTGACACTAATCATATCGTCAGATTCTCTCTGATATGTTATACTATATCTTCCATCGGCACCTTGCTTGTATTCTACCACAGTGGTAAGTACTGGTTCTACAAGCACATCAAGCCTTCTGAAGAGACCGTGATAGGAATTATTGTCAATCTTGTCGGAGCGTTTAGCTGAACCACAATCCATACATGTACTCTGCAAGGGAACTGAGAAACTTCCACATCTTGGACATCTATAACCCATCTTGCTTGCCACTTCAAATGGAACGTCTTCAGGACGAATATATGACCTCTCAAGTACTTCTGGATCCGTTCTCTCTTTCACCTCAGTCACTCGACGAACCACAATGATTGGTCTGTCTACTTGAGTTGGATTTGGTCTTAGAGAAATCTCTTCACTGGGAGGTAGTAGAAGTGTTGCTGCAGCTTTAGCCAGCATGGATTTACCAATACCTGGAACTCCGCATAGCAATACATGACGTCGTTGATTGATTGCTGACCGAACAAGTGCAACTGCATCATCCTGTCCTATGATTCTCTCAAACGGGTTATCTGACACTGATATTTCTCCAGTCGTTTCAATCCCATCTAGAAAATCATTCACGTCGCCGAGCCTCTGGTCTAATTGTGCATACTATGCTTCTAAGACCAGTATCATAACTGTGTGTAATACGGGCAAAAAAAGAATGGAACATGGAAACCTCACAGGGCTCCCATGTTAAATTGTAAACTTCCCAAGTACTATTTTCGACTGACATCATCAAAGGTGAAGATTTTCATAAACGGTGGTTTGTGCTCAATGTCTGCAACAGCTGCACCAATGAGTAAACTGGTCTTTTTCTTTGCTGTAACATCTACTAGACGTTGTGTTACTACACCATCAAAGACCACAACATGCGCTGTTTCAAGTTCCTCCAATACCTTGGCTAACTCAGCAACACCGCATTCCTTCACAATCTTCTTGTCTTTATCGAATATGACTGCCTGAAATGACTCTCGAATCTCACCAATCTTGGCGACATACTCCTCGTCTACAGTGGGTGCAGCTCGCGGAGGCGGTCTTGTCCTTGAAGGGCTTCTTGTTCGTCGGTCTGTATCGGATTTCTTAACAGGCTCACGTCGCGTTCTTGGAGGTTTTTTCGTAGTCGCTGTTCGTTGCTTCCTAGTTGGAGTAGCAGACTTCTTGTCTCTAGCAATGGCTAATGCCCGATCTGCAGGAATCTTGGCCTGAAGAGCCTTCATAATCTCTCTCCGAGTTAGGTCTTCAACCTCCTTTCCCTCTGGAGCTCTAGCGATGTAGTCAACCTTTGCCACTTGCATGAGTTCTCTCAATATGAGATCCCCTCCTCTATCGCCATCTAGGAAAGCAATCACTGTCTTTCCCCTTGTTCTTGTCAAGTCAGCGATAGACTTTGGGATATGAGTTCCCTCAACCGCAACTGTGTTCTCTATTCCACTTTTCATCAGGTTAATTATATCAGCGCGACCCTCAACAATGATTATCTCCCTGCTTGAAGTCAGCTCTGGTCCTGATGGTAATTTGTCTGGTCCGAACTTTACGACCTGTTTCTTCTTACCTCTTGTAACAGCTGTAGTTATTTCGTCAGTACCTGGTGCAATATCTTCTTCCCAACCCTTGAGAATGCTGATTGCTCTACTCACAACTCTACGTCTCTTCGCACCACGAATGTCCTCTAATTTCTCAATAGTGACTTTAGCGGTACACGGACCGACTCTGTCGACCGTTTCAAGAGATGCTGCGAGTATTGCAGTAGCGGTCTTATCGAGCGACACAGGGATTACAACTTCACCCCTGCTGCTTCCACCCTTTGACCTGATTACAATCTGAATTCTACCGATTCTTCCGGTTCGTTGAAGTTCTCGAAGGTCAAGATCTTCTCCTAACAGACCTTCTGTCTGGCCGAAGATTGCGCCAACTACATCGGGTTTATCTACAATGCCATCTATGTCGATTCTTGCTCGAATAACGTATTTTGCAGTACTCGAGTCGAAATCACTCCCGATTTTTATACACGTCTCCTTTTTGATACTGCCACGTGTCCCCATGTCATCTATATGGGGTGGTCCTATGCCCTGCCCAGCACTGTGGACTGGTTCCTACATCCTACGGAATCGAACCGCTACCCTACTTGGCTCTGTGAGCCATCTTCCTTTCATTTGAGTGATGATTTTGATTCTAATGATCCTGTGAATGATAATAGTCCTGTAACTGCGCGAGGGGTATTCCAGCGACTCTCCTTGGAGTCGGGGACCCCGTGGCGCTATGATGTGATGATATGATGATTTGATGATGAGAGCCTGCGAGCTTTCTCAGCAGTGCTTCTCACATGTATTTGGAACTAGATGGCTTTTGAAGATGTCGTTATTACCATAGAATAATCGAGGAATCATGATTCAGTCACAGAATCCCACTTCGATGAAACGCGCCAATTGACAAGCCTAATAACCAAAGGTGTGAATGTTCCGTTGTCCAGGAGATATGATCTGCACACGAGGGCGCGCTGAGACTAGATTACGATGATGCGTTGCGCAAGGTGCAGAGAACAGTCTGGACTACAGCTTGCCAAACACCAATTGGACGAGCCGCAACGGACCCGCTTGATGGGGATGAATGTCCTTTCAGATGAAACGCGAGTCACCCCGGATTCGTATATTGGCAAGCAGGTCGGTGCCATAATGCCTGACACGAGACAGCTCAACAGAGCCGGATGCAATATCCGATGCTGTGACGTTGGGAGTTAGTGTGGAGGGCAACAGGCATCGACACTATCTTTTCTAGATTCTATTCCTCAGATGCCATATCCCATAACTCGCCAGGTTTCATAATCTGAACCTTAGTACCCTTCACATTTGTAGCGACAAGTTGCCAGAATTTCTTAGGGTTGGCCTGTATCACTGGAAATGTGTCATAGTGCATTGGGATTACAAATTTTGGTTTGATCAGCTCCACAGCCTTGACTGCTTGACGCTCAGACATAACGTAATAGTCGCCAAGAGGTATCATAGCTACATCAATCCCACCATAAATCTCTGCGAACAGTTTCATATCATAGAATACTCCAGTATCTCCAGGATGATAGAATGTACCACTTGGAAACTCAACTATGAATCCTGTTGGTGCTCCTATCCCACATGAATGAAACGCCTGTACAAGATTGACAATCACTCCATCTATCTCAACACTTCCACCTATGTTGAGTGTATGAACGTTCTCTACGCCATCACTCTTCGCCTGAATACCAAGTTCATTGATTGCAACAAAGAATGCACCAGTCTTCTTACAAATCTCAATGCCCTCAGTATAGCCATGGTCTCCATGGTCATGAGTGACCAGCACGATATCTGCCTTATCGACATCATCAACCTTGATTGGAGAAGTAGGTCCACTCAACCAGGGGTCAACAAAGACAGTCTTTCCATCAGATTCTACCTTGAATGAAGCATGACCAAGATATGTGAACTTCATAGTTAATTCACCACAAACTGGACTATGGGAATGCACCTACAGTCTTCTATCTTTCGCAACGTCACTTTGTGCAGCCCTATGGAATAGCTTAAGATTGCAGAGGTGGGGAGATTGAGTGGGAGTAGACAATATGGCTGTGAGTCCACATCCAGACTTCATTCGAGCTGGACAAATCGCTGCAAGGATCCTCAGAGATGTTGCCAAAGAGGTCAAGCCCGGTGCCAAGGTGCTTAGAGTCTGCACTCTTGCAGAACGCAAGATAGTCGAGATGGGCGCAAAACCTGCATTTCCCTGTAACGTCTCAATCAACAATGAGGCGGCTCACTACACAAGTCCCCATGGGGATATCAGAGTATTTCCTGATGCTGGTCTTGTGAAGGTGGATCTAGGCGCCAATGTCAATGGTCATTTATCTGATACAGCAACCACTGTTGATCTTGATGGGTCTTACGAGAAGTTTATTGTTGCAGCTAGGAATGCTCTTGATGCAGCTATAGAAATCGTACGTCCAGGTACTCGTTTGGGTGAGATTGGTGCTGCTATCGAACAGGCAATCAAGTCCGAAGGACTCCGCCCAGTACACCAACTCTCAGGTCATCAACTCAAACCAAACAATCTCCATGCAGGAAACAATGTGCCAAATGTTAGAATGCGCGGGACAAGTCAGCTGAAAGCAGGCGAAACCTATGCTATCGAGCCCTTTGCTACTGATGGGAGTGGTGCAATAAAGGCTGATCGACGTGCATACATCTTTGCTAACAATATGTCAAACAAGAAGAAGTTGGATAAGCTCACAATGCAGGTCCGAAATATGGCTCGACGGCAGTTTGGCACTGTACCATGGGCATCAAGATGGTTATACGACCTCAAGAAGGGATTTGACTTTGAGGTAGCATTGAAGAACCTGCTACGAGCGGGGGCAATCAGCTCCTATCCAG
>JAEOST010000195.1 GCA_016840245.1 Candidatus Thorarchaeota archaeon | reverse complement strand
TTAGAGAGTTCAGGGCCTCAACAGCGTAGCGAGCAGCAGCTCCTGCAACATCCTCTGAATCAGATGTGTATCTGACTATGACCCTGAAGGGTGAGCCGTCAGGGGCTGCTCGATATCCAGTTTCCGGGTGTATGTCAAAACCAAGGTCATCAAGTATCTCATTTCCCAAAGCAGGTTCAGGATTATAGTAATGATATGGTAGGTCGTCTTCTATGCAATAGAGATCATTCACATGCGGGATGAGTGAATCATGCTCCTGAGAATATCCATCCAATATGTCTGCACTGTATCCTGTCTTGTCAAATGCAAACGCAAAAGCCCTCCGGAATCCGGTTATGTTTAGTGGATACTTCGCACAGTTTATGGTGATGTGTCCATAGCCATTTCGAAGCGTACTATGAATGCTGATATCGGGATAACCCTCAAAGGTTGGGAGATGCTTTGGTAGAACCCATTCTCCCATGATGTCAATATCTCCAGATAAGAGGGCAAGAACTTCCTGGTCCCTATCTGCGATATACTTGAAGACAACCTTCTCTATGTATGGTCCGATTCTAACATCATCTGTGCACAGAGTGCAAGAGTGTGCTGAGATTGCAGGAGATGTAGCCATAAAGAGAACAGCAGCGATGAAAAATCCGGCAACGATCTGTCTTTCCGATATTCTAAGCAATCACCTCACCCCCATTATCAACACACTACATCTTGTCCAAAAGAGATTCTGTCATCTGTTCAGCCAGCATCTGAGCCTCGGGAAGCTCAACACTCACTACACTCCACTTCCTAAACGCAATGTTAGTGTATTAGTGAGGTCTCTTATACACTTTACGAGTTATGTTACAATGCTCAAAAATAAGAGATACCAATCATAAATCGAAACCATGACGTCTGAGAATTTCAATCAGTGGGTCTCCTCGTCTGAATGCACTCCGGAACTTACGTGAGATGTGTTCTGACCAAGAGTACTTGTCGAACCCGATTGTATCCTCCTTGTCAACAAGATCAACCTTGGTCCGAGACCTGATGTAGTATCCCTGTGCAAGGTATCCCTCATCCATCTTCTTCATACATATCTCGATCTCCTCGTCTGAGTGGTGTCGATACTCGTCCTCAAAGGCTGCCATCTCCAGTGGGAACCTTGGTCTGACCTCTGTGTTTTCTGCAGGGTCAGGGTAACCAACACTCATTCCGACGACTGGGAACACACGTTTGGGCACGTTGAAGGTCTTTGCAATAGAATCTGCCCGAATGGGTGCCATTCCATAGAGCACTGAACCGAGTCCCAATGACTCCGCCGCAATTGTGAGGTTCTCGATCATGAGGACAACATCCTGTATCCCCAACCAGATTGCCATCATGTCGTCGTATCCATACTCATGGCCTCTGTGTTTCATTATCTTCTCGAGTCGGGCAAAATCTATGAAGAATACCATGTGAAGAGGAGCGGTGGGGTATACAATGAGTCCCGCTTCCTTCATCTTCTCTCGACTTCTCGTGTAGATGACTGAGCAGAGTTGAGCGGCAAATGGTGCTCTGAAACCTGCTGCTAGTATCTCTTTCAGAACCTCCTCAGATACTGGCTTGTCCATATATTCGCGTATAGATCGTCTGTTGTGTATAATATCGAGTACAATATTTGACTCTGTCATGAATAGGGCGGTGAACATTCCACCTCAAGAGGTTTCCTTTTTGAAAAGAAAAATAGTGAGAGGAATCCCTCTCACTTCATTGATTTTGTCTATCGTCTTCGCATGAACACAACACCAGCTATTATGACTATACCTGCCACCCCGGCTCCGGCAATGATTAGTGTGGGATCCATAGGTTGTGGTGGAGGTGTTGTATCATCTGTTGTTGGAGTTGTATCAGTTGGAGATGTTGGTGTATGTTCAGGTGGTGTGTAATCGATGGTGTCACTCACTGTTATATTATCGAACATGGCATTGCCAAAGTGGACCTCTAGTACGAACCTCTCTGAGTAACTGAATTCTGTGTCTACAAAACTGATGTCTGGTTCAGCAACGGAAGAGGCCGGATTGATATAGACATTGATTCCACCAGTAGAGTTACGAGTAATGGCATAAGTAATCCAAGTGTCATAGGCGTCCTCAACCGGAGCACTTGCCAATAGCTGGTCTCCAAACTGCCAATCGCCATCCTGTTTGTAGAGATATATTGCATCGTTTGGCGGAAACACCTCAATTCCATAGCCTTGGTAATCATCCTCGCTTGCACCAGGTGGATCTGTCCCATTTGCCAAAAACAGTATTCTGGGAATGCCATCACCATTAATAGGCACAAGGCAGTCAATCTTCCATGTCCCCACTGTAATATTACTTTCATGCCACATTCGACAAATTCCCTCTACTGCATCGGTGTCGGTGTCCAGAGCATTGTTTGTGATCACCCAGTCACAATTATATTCGGCAGTAACAGTCCATCCATCCCAATCCCCATCGAAGTATTCCTCCCATTCAACAGTCGCCGCTGATTGTGGGAATACCGAAAACACAAAGACTAGGCTAATGAGAATTCCAGCACATTTCAACTGTGTTCTATTCATTCTTTCTCCTCTCCTGAGCACAAAACATTCACTATACAGGTTGTATGACATAAGTTAAAAATATTGCCTTTCTTAATTTCATTACAAATATTACTTATTTTATACAAATATAATATACTATCATTATTACACAATCTGTAATACGGGCATAGTATAAGATACATAAGTTCTATAAGGCAGTGAAAGTACTAAATTCTTCAAAGGAAATCAGAGAGATGGGAAGATGAGTCCTGATACACAGAAGGGAGAAGAACCTGAAGTCGTAAATTTGCGGGAGATGATCCTAAGTAAGATAGTGGCAGAGGAGATGCACGGAAAACGCGAAATCAATATCATGACT
>JAEOST010000194.1 GCA_016840245.1 Candidatus Thorarchaeota archaeon | reverse complement strand
GTAAGTTCCTCTCACTTGTTTCATCGGTCAACCTTTTGTTCAGGGCAATCAAACCAGACCCCCGAGAGGAGGAGTTCAGGTCAAAGCGAAAAGTGCTTGAGATTATCTCGCGACGAATTCGTTCATTGACAGAGATTGTGGATGTTACCGAAATCATGGATGAGATCAACGACCTTCTGGATAGGTCGGTAGCAGCTGAACCCTATGTCATGCCAGAGGACCCGGTTGAACATCTGACAACAGACCTCAGTAAGATTGACTTCGAGGCACTCAGAAAGCAGTTCGAAAAAGGTAGAAAATGGACATACGTTCAGCGACTTCGCAGTATAACTCAGCAACGATTGAGGGTACTTGTACGACTCAACAAATCAAGGGTCAGCTACATGAAGCGTCTGCAGCAGATGATTGATGACTATAATGAGGGGCGGATGGATGTTGACCAGTTGTTCAATGAACTTGTTAAGCTTGCAGAAGAGCTTGGTGAGGAAGAGCAACGTCATGTAGGGGAGAATCTGACGGAAGAGGAACTTGCGCTCTTCGATCTTCTCACCAAACCGCCAGAAAAACTCAACAAGAAGGATAAAGAACTGGTGAAGACGGTAGCGCAAGATTTGCTCAGAATATTAAAAGAGAAGAAACTCGTCTTGGACTGGAAGAAGACACAGCAGACCAGAGCGTCAGTTCGAGTGGCAATCGAGGAAGAACTAGACAAACTGCCTGAGATCTATACATCAGAACTTTACAATGAGAAATGTAATGTAATCTATCAACATGTCTATGAGTCATATTGGGGAAAGGATCAGAGTGTCTATTTCGAATAAATGTGATTGATAAGATTTCATCATTTGATGTGATACAAAGTCCCAGGTAATGCCTCAAAGATATCATTTTACCTCGACTGCGAAACGTTCAGCGTTGGTACGACCTTTTGGAAGAAGAGAAATGACCTTCGTTTTGGGATCAAGGAAAACCAGTCGTTCCTCATGAGCGCGATTGATTGCTTTGTATGTCACGGACTTGCTGAATTGTAGCATCAAATTCTTCGCTGTTTCTGAACGCGATTGTGAACCACCAAACCTGTAGAGAAGCACCAGTAATGCTTCTTTTGCTTGAAGTCTTGTTGTGGTAAGCACCATGAATTCGCCTATCTCCTGAACTAAAGGAGTATCCAGTTCCATTATATCAATCATCATTCTGATTGCTTCATCTTCATCGACACTATGACTAACATACAACAAGCTAGCTACAATCCAATCACAGGATTGTATGAGATTAAGGAGATCAATAAACAGTAATTTCTCTCCCCGGGCATGAGCTACCTCTTTTTTATTTCGAATTATATATACTGTCTTTGCCATTTGAGGAATTAATCTGAACTTGTATTCAGCGATTGTATCTGTAGGTGCCGCTGTATTGATAATTTGTAAGAAGGCGTTTTCAAATGAAATCCCCATTCTTGAAACTAAAGTACCATCATTCAGATAAAGGAGACACTTCATTGTAGACTCCGCAAATCGACCCGCGGCCTCAGCAGCTGGTGTGAAATCACCCAGACGAAAACGTTTCTTGACTTCAGTGTAGTGTTTAAGAAGCTCTTTCACTAACTCTTGGTCTATGTTTGATGAAAGCTCGACCTGCAAGTCACTCATCTGCGTATGTCCCCAATGCAGTTTCTGTTTCAACAAGCAGCTCCCGAACTTTCTTCTTACCGGGCACATTAATTGCATATTTCTTTGAACCAGCTGACCTCAACCCAGGTTCAGTAAGTAGATCTCTATTCATGTTCGATGTTCCCACACCAAATTCTTTACAAATTTTGATAATGAATTTCTGGCCAACAGAATCAGTATCTAGACCTGTAGAATTAGCATAAGCTAGGAGTAAACCAATTTGCCTTTTCTTCGCACCATCACTTAATGATTCAAAGGCCCAATCTACAAGTATGATACCTTCTTCAGTATGCTCGAATCTATCACGTATGAATTCAGGTGTAACTTTCGCGTCTGCGGCAATCTTTCCTTTCCAATCAGTCATATCAATCTCGTGGATTTTCTTTGGTGCGTCCTTGCTCGTTGACAATCTTGGTTCGGATTTAATCCCCCATAGGAATTCTACAAGCTTTCCCAATTTCTCTTTAGGATTTGCATAGATTTCTTCAAGATATTCTTTGTTACCTTTTAGAGAGATACTTATTGAATCCATCTCCAATTTAATTTCAACATAGTCTTCACTCATTAAATCACATCCACTTTCAACGTCTAGGGGTCCCTGTCTAGTCACATGCCTAGTGCGCTTCTAGGACTTCTCCCCAACACGCAAATCTGCAATCAGTATAACAACGATTTAAGCGTTTGTGCAGACATTTAACAAACTTTTTTCTGGTTTTTAGCTAGATTTCTTTATCCATCACAAATTGAAAGACACTATCCCAATTATGTATCAGTGTAGATGGGTCCTATGGAAAATCAGTTCACTCATGATTTCCGAGTAAACAAGAGATATGCGTTATTGCCACACTATTGTATTGGGGAGTTACATGAGTAAGCAGACACCTATCTTCAGAGGAAAGGATTACCTGGAGGTCTTGGAGCAACTGGCAAAGAATGGGACCCTTGTTGACATCGTCCTGACCGCGAACCCGATTGGGTTTGAACTGCCGAAGGAGATCGAGGACAGAACCTGTGGGGTCAGAATCATCCATGTTGGAGAGGACTACATTGTGGTTGGCCCAAAGAGACCATTGTCAACAGCAGTCATACCTCTGGATGAGGTCGTAATGGTGATGATATCGGAGCAGAATTATCGTGATGATGAGGATCAGATCGACATTAGGATAGCAGAGCTCT
>JAEOST010000193.1 GCA_016840245.1 Candidatus Thorarchaeota archaeon | reverse complement strand
TGACACCAATTCCACATATTTTCATGTATATTCAGAGGTGTTTGATGCATGCGAAAGAAGGTCCAGATTGCATTGTTGATGCTATTCGTAGGAGGTTTGTGTTTTCAGCCAACTCCTGTAGATGCATCAGCTCCTACAGCAATTGAATTGTCATATGATTTTGAAAATGAGGACCTTTGGGTATATGTGGAACACTACTCTGAAGATGTATCGTATCACCGTGTAGGGGATGTAATTGTCTATAGAAATTACCAGTATTATCGAACTTGGCAGTATGCAAGCCAGACCGATATGCATGGACTCGAAGTAGTACTGCATGTTCCAGCCGAACCAGGTGATGTTCTTACAGTCACTGCACTCTGTGCAGGACAATGGAAACATCATGACCACTACATAACAGGTGAAATTGTAGTTGAAGGACCCCCAGAGCCAACAACCACGACAATATCTCAACCCCCGACAACCGATCCATTTCTCTCTCCATCCCTTAGTGATATTGATGATATCGAGGACCTATTTGCGGAAACAATCCCTGCACCAAAAGTCATACTTTCGATTTGGCCATTCATGATTGGAGTGGTGGTTGTTTACCTAGCTGTACTGGCTTTTGCTAAGGAAGGCCATTAGATTTTATTGTGAACATCTATCCTTCCCACTCTGTTGGAAGAGACTCGAGCATACCACCTAATCTTCGTTTAGCTACATACCCAATGAGGGCCAGAACCATAGTTCCACCAGCCATAGAGGTTGTTCCAGTATCCATTGGAATAGAGATTGAAGGTGGTGTTATGCTGAATGAGTATGACTCGGATAGATTTCCAATCATTGGAATCTCCAGTAGTGTCACATTAACTTGGTAGTCGCCCTCAAACGCCGCCATGAAACTAAATTCGATTTCATCGACTGGACCAACTGCAACTGCACGACTCAGTATTAGACCACTCGGGCCGTGTAGTTCGTACTGAAGTAATCCAGTCCATGACGATGTAATTCCACCAAGATTCAGTTCAATAGCTAGACTAACATTGTAACCTACGTAGAGACCAGTTCGTGGCTCTAGTTCGATATTGACAAGTGGCAATACTATGAGAGGACTCGAAGTGGAGATGGGAGAATAGGTGTCACTACCAGCGTAGGATGCAATCACTACATGAGTTCCAGCAGTAATGGCGAGTAACTGAATTTGTGCAGTCCCTAATGCATTAGTTGACACAGTCTCCTGATGGATAATAGTATCACCATTCATCACAGTGATAACAATAGGCACTTCGGTTATTTTGCCCAGTCCTCCAACTAGTGTGATATCAACCGTTGCTGAATCGGGGTAAGTGACTGATTCAGTGACCTCAAGACCAAGTTCTGTGCCGTATCTTGTTAAAATGTCAACTGATATCACACATCCATCGATGTAGTCATTACCAAGATACACCACTTGTACAGTGTAGTTCCCAACACGTGAAGGACTCCAAGAGATAGTTGCTGTGCCGGATATAGTATCGACATATGTGACTTGAGTCAGAGGACTACCATAGACTTCCCTTCCATCTGGAGAAAAGAGACTCAGGCCTACAAGAACATCATCCAAGGTCTCATTCAGTGAGTCAGAGAGAAGTATTGTGATTGAGTGGTCGTTGCCGATTATACCAAAGAGAGAGCCCTCCGCTATGGATAGAACAGAGGTTGAAGTAACATTGATTGGGATAGTCATGACGGTACCTAATCGTAATGGATTATCTGGATATTCAACCGTAAGCGAATATGATCCAACAGGAAGTCCATAGAGAGAAACAGAGAGAGACTCTGGAGTCCACTCAAGTTGTTGTGTCAGATCAATCTCCCCTGATTCATGGAGCATGGTCAATAGAATGTCGGATTCACCAATCGTTAGGAAGTTGAGTGACTCATCCAAGACTGAAATCAATACAGAAGTTGTTTCAGACCGATCAACCATCGCAGGTCCATCAATGAGTAGATTTGTAGTACCTCGAACCCACACTCTAAGAGCTGTATTTGAGGGGTGATAGGATCCAGAGCCAGCAAATGAGAAGACAATTGTGTAATTACCCATGTATGGTAGAGTTAGGTTTAATCCCTCAGGTAAGTATCCGTAGTGAGTGATACTATCAGAGAGCACAAGTCCTAGCACATCATGGAAAGCTTCAACGTTTACAACACCCAGTTCAACTGGAGTATGACTATCATCCTCGAGCAATACTGTGACTGTTAGAGGGATGAGATTTGCAATCAGCTCACCATTATCGATGACAGCAACATCTATTGATGTGCCATGCTTTGCATCCAATCCAATTTCAGAACCAGATGGCAGATAGACACCAATTCCAGCAAAGTCGCCTGTCAGAGTCCAATGACCATTCTCACCAAGTTCAGCAGTCCAGACAACACAGCCGGTGGCATTAGTGACTAAGACTACAGGTCCGATGTGAGTAGCGTCTGGCCCTAACAACTCCAGAGTCACAGTCTTTCCAATAAGAGGAGAACCTGCGATATCCAGTAGTTGAGCTTCAATGTGTACAGAGTCATTGACCATTAGCTCGGTACTATCTACATAGAGTTCTAAATCGGTTGGACAGTAGACTGTATGCAGATCCTGAATGTTGAAGGCATATACGACAAGAGAACCACTGGATTCAACACGGACAGTATAGAGTCCAGAGTCCTCCGGTTCAAAGCTAGTTACTGCAGTTCCATCCTCCACAGTGAGGATAATCGAATAGGTGAATGTTCCGAGTTTAATCGGATCACCCATTGAATCAAAGAGTGACACTGCAACATCAAGCCCATTCATTGGAGCACCTAGGTCATCAACAATATTGATTGTGATGTTCAGTATTGCGCCAAGAGCAGCAACCTCAGGCTCGAGGTCAGTAGTGACATGAACATGAGTTCGAACAGCAAGTTGGTCTTGAGTAGACCCGCCAATGAGGAACTGGTCCTCTACAGGTTCAGCTCGGACAATCAGAATCCCTGCCATGTCATCAGCAACGTA
>JAEOST010000192.1 GCA_016840245.1 Candidatus Thorarchaeota archaeon | reverse complement strand
CGAGTCACGCCCGATGATGTACATAAGGAGTATGGGGACAATATTCTGATTCAATTGTATGCATCCGTAAACGGAGGGCTTGAAGGTTGGTATCAAAACGACTCTAGGTTTAGCATCACCGACACAGGATTAATCTCCAATGATGATTGGATTCCTGTGGGGAATCATGGATTCAATGTGACAGTAATTAATCTCTATGATGATGTTCTAACTGCTGTATTCACACTGCATGTGGATGACAATACGCTCCCTACTTGGATTGAAACTCCTATAGACCAAGTAGTAGAGATTGGAGACCCGTTTCTCTATGATGTTAATGCGACCGATTTGTCAATTCCGCTCTATTATTGGCTAGAATCTTCACCGTACTTTGAAATTAACAGTGCCACTGGGGAGATTCAAAATAATGATACTCTTCCAGCATATGTAGCTCATCCAGTCCATGTATATGTAAGAGATGCGGAAGGACTACAAATTGATACAGCGTTTACAGTGACACCTGAAGACACCCTCCCACCAGAATGGTCCGAACCATTATCCGATCAAATCATAGATTATGGCTTTACTCTAACCTATGATATTGATGCATTTGATTTCTCAGGTTTGGATATATGGTCTGTTAACGACACTCGATTCGAAATTGATAGTTCAGGAGTTCTATCAAATGCGACCATTCTTGAATTAGGGGAATATACGCTTGAGGTGAGTGTAAACGACACTATAGGCAATGTATTGACTGGGACTATAACAATTACAGTTCAGGATACCATTCCACCTGAGTGGGTCATATGGCCAACTAATCAGATTCTTGAGCGAGGAGATCCGATAGAACTACAGCTTGAAGTTTCAGATAATGCAGAAGTTGCGTATTGGACGGTGAGTGATAACGAATATTTCGACATTACAACCCTAGGTCTTCTGTTTAACATTAAACCGCTAGATCAAGTTGCTTACACCTTAACAATAACCGCATACGATACTAGTGGAAATTCAGTCTATGCTAGTTTCAGCATCACTATTCAAGATACTTCAGTTCCAACCTGGCAAACTCCACCAACAAACTCCACATTTGAACTAGGATATCTTGTGAGAATTCCATTAGATGCACATGACTACTCGGGACTTACAGGGTGGACCGTTGCTGAGAGCAATCTATTCTCTATAGATGATGCAGGAATTCTTAGAAATGCCACAAATCTTTCAGTTGGCTCATATACGTTACACGTTTCAGTTAGTGATGTTGTTGGTCATGTGTTGGAGGGTACTTTCATAGTCAACATTCAGGATACAACTGCACCCTCTTGGTTCAATGTCCCTTCAGACTTGTACATAACTGCACCAGATACCATTGTTTCCCAGCTATCAGTCTTCGACTTATCTGGGATCAACCGATGGGAAGTCAATGATACAGAGAATTTTCTTGTAAATCAACAGGGCGTTCTTATTGGATTGAGAGCCCTTCCTGCAGGGATTTACGTCGTCGAAATAACAGCCTATGACCAACATGAAAACCATGCCGCAGTTACTATCACGATTCATGCATTTGGACATGATATTGCAATACTAGCTCTTGGTGCGGGATTGTGGGGCGTTGCAGTATTATTTGCAGTTCTAGTGATTTTCATATTCGATCCTGAAAAATTACCGTTTGGTAGGAAAGGAGGAGGTGCTTGAATTTGTCAGATAAAGGATTCAAATTTAGGACAATCACAGTTTGCCTAATAGGTGTCTTAATCACAAGTTCCCTCTGTTCTGTGTCTTTGTTGTCTGGTTCGGAAATGCTAGCGCAAAGAGAGGATTCAATATTTGAAAATAGGGTGTCCACTATTTCCACATCCTCTGACCCGGTTTGGATTCATACTTACAATGGACCAGATGAAGGTGACAGTCAATTCGAATCAGTGTATCAGCTAAGTACTGGGGATATTGCTGCCGCTGGAAGTCAAATGACTAGTAGAGGTTTAGATTGGTTCACTATAAGAACTGACGATAGTGGAGGAGGAGCAGATGAAGGGCAAGAATGGACAGACACCCGGGGTTCTACTAGTTCTGAAGAAGCACTCTCTATAACCCAGGCAACAGCGGGAGATGATATTGTTGTCGCAGGATATTACATGAGTAATGGAGAAGATTACTCACTAAAACGGATAGATAATACTGGAACCAGTGTATGGACAAGAACCTTTTCCGAATCACACAATCAGCGACCTCACCAAAT
>JAEOST010000191.1 GCA_016840245.1 Candidatus Thorarchaeota archaeon | reverse complement strand
TTATTCCGGGTATAGACCAACTCCATCTCTCCAACGTGTTTGGTCCACATCTCTGAGAATCTCTCAGCATACTCTCGTTTCATTCCAAGAACGGTTGGTACACTATGGTAGTCGTATCGGACGTAGGATTCACCAAGTTTGGATTTTCGGACTAGAATGTAACGTGGTGATTCAATGGGACCAAGAAGTTCTCTAAGCGCGTCTAGATAGATTGCTCGTTCACGACGTGTTCCTCCATCCACGTGACAGAACACTTCTCCCCGTTTCTCTTCATCTGCAATCACTCTCATCTCCCGATATGGAGTATGAATCACTCCAATGTCACAGAGGGACTCTAACAGAGCCTTGCCAACCTGTCTGATGCTTCCCTTGATTGGTCCATGCATTATGAAGAGCCAGATTCCTCTGAAGAACCTCGGAAGGAACCTGACCAGGAAGTAAAGGAATCCTAACATTGGTAGATATGAGAGTAGACTCAGTCCCAGATTTCCAAGAGGAATCACCATCCCTGGGATTCGTCCTGCGATGAAGAAACCAACAATGAACAAGGTCTCCCAGAAGAGTGCTGAGAGTGTGTTCCTAAATACAAAGCCTCGTGGTACTGGAAGACGAGTTGTCTTCGTTCGGACTTCCTCAATCATCTTTACTCTAGCATCATCACGATGAAGGGATGACTCCCACGTTTCTCTAAGTGACTGCCGGTTCTTGGCATGTTCTGCCATTGTCTGATTTATGAGCTTTATTGATTCTGCTGTGAATGGTGGGTCACCAATTCCAAGGCGGCCAAAACCGTTCTCAATAACAGGCTCAAGGAATGAGACACCCAAGAATGCTCTGAATCTTCTCCTCATAGTCTGATAGTCATGGCCGGGATCTTCCGACTCAGTATTGACACAGACTAGATGCCAAATATTTGCAGTCTTTTCCGGATTACCTGCTTCTGTTCTTATAGCTCTGCCCCTCATCTGATTGGAGAGCATGTATGTTCCAACAAAACTAGCCATCACCAAGGAGTTGACAACTGGTGCATCCCATCCCTCTCCTAACAGAGATTTCGTACCAACAAGAATGTTCATCCCACCCCTCTGAAAAAGTTCAGTGACAACTTGTACGGTTCTCTGGTTGTCTATTCCTTTCATTCGGACCTCCAGAAATTCCCCTTCTAGAATCTCCTTTGTTGCCACATTATCTATAGTGACATCGCACGCATCTGCACTGTCTAAGAGAAGCTGTTTTGCATCTGCAGGAATGACCACTAGAGATCCACTGAGAATTCCAACGCTGCAATCCTTGAGCTTCGCTCTCCTGATGAACTCAAAGATTGGGACAACACCAAGTTGGTCTAAGGCTGGTGTATCAGCGTAATCTGTAGGGAGGTAAGCTTTTCGAATATAATCTGTAAGTATGACCATTCTCAGATCTTGTTTGAGTGATTGTAACTCGAGTCGAGCAATGGTTAGGATGGCATGTAATTTTGTAATGCTCTTCTTCAGTATTCCGTCCAATTTTCTTGTACTCTGAAAATTGACTCTTCTACGTTCCAAGACATCAATTCGATACAATCTGTCCATGATTCTTCTAAGAACAAGTGGTAGGTCTTTCTTGTCAACATCAGGAGGAAAGAGGATGCCCTCAAGGAGTATTTGCAGCCATTCAGTGTTGTACTTCGGAATCCCGATATGTTCTCCAGCAACAAGCTCGAGAGCCTCTGGTGGTATCATTACATCTTGACTCTTCAAGTACACCAACATGCTGGAGAAGAACTCAGGTTTCTCAAGAATCTCCTCAACATATAACTCAGGCTTCTTGAGCCATGGATGTTTTGATACTTCATCTGTAAAATCAACATCGTGCTTAAGGTCAGCCAAGAACTCCTTGACCTCATCCTTGAATTGCTTCACTTGACTGTCTTCGATGAAACTCGGTGCTGTGAGTAGAACAAGGTCCTGATGGGGGCATAGGTTTCTCTCTAGCACAAGTTCTGGTACAGATACCTCCGCATCTACTGGTCCGCAGAGTTCGATGTATCTCTGCCACTCATAGATTGAAACATCGTAGGGTGGAGTCGCTGTAAGTGAAAGTACAGTTGCTTCTGGAATTGATTCGATGACCTGTGTAAGTACTCTCCACCAATTTGTTCGCAGGTGATGGGCTTCATCAAGGACTATGGTCTCAATACCAATCTCTTGTAACAGAGGAGTGATATCTTGGAGTTTGTTATGGGAATCACGGTCATCTTCATAGTCATCATCGATTTCTTCTTCATAATCCTCTCGGTGGACTCTTCCTCCACATGCAATGTAGAGTGCTTGATAGGTTGAAACTGTCAAGAATTTAGGATTACGTATGTTCCTTGAGATCCAATCAGGCGTTCTTTCTGACTTTGGAAGGAAGAACCTGACCAATCTATCGATCCATTGGTTTCGAATCGCAAGTGTCGGTGCAAGAATCAGTGTTGGTCCATTAAGCCTTCGGACAACCTCTAGACCCAAAAGGGTCTTTCCAGATCCCGGTGCTGCAACAATATGTAGATGTCTATCATTTAGATACTCTTCAAGTTCAGAGAGAACTCGCTCCTGGTAGGGTCTCCATGTGAATCTGAATTTTGTCTTTCTTGGGAACTGGCGCATGTGTGATCTGTTCTCCCCATCCGAGGTTCTCGTAATCCGATTCAGCGTTCCTATTATCTTCTCTCAATCATTAACTTATAGGACTTGCCCAGAATTTGTACGAGATTTTCTGCAACTGTAGGATATTTTTCATCTTGAAAATGTAAATGACTGAAAATTGCTATGTTAGAAAGGAACTCCAGCATATACCTAAATGGACTACAAGTTAAAGGTTGAATGGATTTATCTCACTACAGTTACAGGATCTTGTGTTGCGCGCGGATTAATCGGCATTTGCCGAGGTAAAATATGGCTAAGTTATAGCTTTTTATCTCAGTGTGTATACATATTTTCCCACAAAGACTGACCTTATGGTCGATAGAGGTATTCGACTTGAGTGAAGAAATAGAATTTAAAAAATTAATACTCTACTTGACAGGAGTTGCGCTTGCTCTATTTTACCTGTTGTATGCACCATGGACAGCGATGTCTGTCTATACTACAAACGGTTTATGGATATGGCTATACTACTTCTCTCTGGTTCTAGGGTTATTGTTCCCATTGTATTATGCAATTGGAAAAGAGAATATGTCTTGGTATGTATTAGGCCTCTCATTTATCATTAATGGCCTCATTTTGGTGGCTGATGGTGGTACTTGGGCTGTTACCCCGACTCTATGGTTAGTGCCAGGAATAATGATACTCCTACTGGGAGTCTTCTTCTTCCTTGGACCAATCTTAGAGAAGATGATGCCAGATAATTGGGATCTAATTAAGAACCTCTTCCATATTTTGAAAGGATTGTTCATTATCCTAGCTGTAGGTTTCTATACTAATACTTGGGATTTGGACCTTTTCATCGGAAATGCCAGTTTCAATCATGCTATGCCTCAATTCCTTTTCTTGGGTGGTGGATTATTCGTTGCATTCGGAGTCATCATATTCATGTATGGACTCTTGAAGCTGCTCGCTGGATTCCTACCTGAGAAGATTGG
>JAEOST010000190.1 GCA_016840245.1 Candidatus Thorarchaeota archaeon | reverse complement strand
ATCTCTTTCAGCTTCGTGAAGCACGTAAGATGTGGGAAGAACAGAGAAAGAAACATACTTCATTCATCCAGAGTACGAGATGATTGTGGAATCAACTATTTCTTGAAAATAGTCTACTCGAAGACAGTCAAACAGAGTTGACCATAACCTTTCTTATAGAAGTTCCAGAAATGACATGTGTTGTGGCCAGGATGGTTGAGATTCGAAATGCGATAGCTGAAGACTGGGAAGAGTTTCACAAGATGGATGTACAGATTTTTCCTGAGGATGAAGCTTGGGAGGACACATTCAGGAAACGAGTAGAGGGAGATGGTTTCTTCATCCTGGAAATAGGTAACGATATGATTGGCTATCTCATGGTGCAAAGATATGGATCGGACGAAGGTTACGTTGGGAGAATAGGTGTCATTGAATCTCAACGAGGTAAGGGTTATGGTAGATTACTCATGGACCAGGGGATTGACTGGTTTCGAAACCAAGGTGACATCAAGGCAGTCCATCTTCAAGCTGACCTCAACGAAGCTGCTCTGGGTCTGTACAAGAATACTGGGTTCAAGAAGGTTGGAACCACATGGCATTACTTCGTTCCCTTTGACTCACTAGAACCGAAAGGCGAGTATTCAGTCCATGAGATTAAGGAGAGTGAGTTCAATATCATTACAGACATGTTCCCAACAGTGCCAGCAGAGCAACTCCGGAGATTCCTCGAAGATAAGAAGAATCTCATAGTAGTACTGAAAGATGGTGAGAGCAACATCCAAGGTGTGGCCAGATTCACTCCATCATTTCCAGGATGTTTCCCATTCGAAATAACCTACGTCGAGTGCTTCGATGACTTTGTACTAGGTTTGAAGAAGTTCAGCCTCCCAGAGTATGATTATGCACGTATCACCTTCACCAACATTCCAGAGCTTGCAGAGATTTGTAAGAAAAGGAACTATCGAATGCATCACAAACTTCACAAAATGACACTAGTTCTATACAAGTGAAAAAAGAGAGACAGAGGAGCAATTATGCTCCTCCAAAATTCACTAAGTTCCTTTCTTCTTCAACATCACAATGATGATCACTACAACCACAGCTCCAGCACCACCACCGAAGATGAGAATCATCGTGGTAGGCAATCCACCAGGTGGTGCATTTACTGTGATAGTGACATCCATAGTGGTGGAATGTTCGTATTGATCTGTGGCAATTATCTGGACAACATACTCGCCAACAGTGAGGTCGGCAATACTAGTCAACCTTCCTGATGAGTCAATGGCAAAGTTCACAGTGTCATTGACAGACCAACGAAAACCTGACGGATCTTCAGTATTATATTGAGCATCTACTGCCAAGCCAGCGTCAATTATGATGTGACTTGGACCCTCAATATCAGAAGGAGGTGTAAGGTCCTCAACGGATGCCGAAGTTGTACTACCCAAGTAGTGGCTAGAAACATGGTAGACTTGGAGTTCAACTGTGTGCAATCCATGTGCAAGTCCATCAGCAACAAACTCAACATCTCCGCCGTTCCATTCCTCAACAAGAACACTCTCTCCATCTACAAAAACTTCATAGTATGTTGGGTTCAGTGCATATGCTTCCCAAGCGAAAACATTGCCCGTTTCAAGTATCTCAAAGTCCAGTGATATGGTGTCATTGAGGTCAAGACTCTTGGACGGAAACGAGTCATTGTTTACATAGTCTGTTCCATTTGAGATATAGTAATCATCACCATCGAGATCACTCCAGTGATTACCAGTTTCAGTTACGGGGTCATACCACATATTCGTCGGAGCTGAATTGTTTTCTTGTGCATTGATTGTATTCCAGCCAATGTCATTCTCATATAACAGACAGTCTCCAGACGCATAGAGAAATACACCCAAATCATTATCGAATACAATGTTGTCAGTCGCATTTGTATCGATTGAGTATATGTAAATACCAATTGCATTATCGTAGACGATGTTCTCTGAAACTGTGTCGTTATGGGACATAATGGCTCCAATGCCCCATTCAGCATGGTCATAGATCTCATTGCCAACAATCGTAATTCGGTTCCCATAGGCATAGATTCCATAGTGTGTGTTGTTGAAGACTTCATTCCCCTCAATTCTTGAATCTGCAACATTGCCAGCAGTGATAATCCCGTGTCCTTCCCAAGTGTTTACAACGTCCCATCCATTTCCGAATACCCGATTTTCGAAAATCTTGATCGCTGCACTGTTAAAGACATTTATTCCCTCTTCGGCATTATCGAAGATATCATTGTTCTCAATCAAAGTCCTTGAGGAACCCTCCAAAGTGATTCCGCAAGGTGTGTTGTTCCAAATCGAGTTCTCAGAAACTACCCAGTCCATTGTCGCTCCACCCAGGTACACACCACACATTGCATTTGGCATCCAAGGATCCCAACCATTATCATAGACATTGTTCTGGGAGATTGTGCCGTTGTCAGTATTGATGGCATAGATTCCATGATCTGAGTTTCCATAGATCTCATTGTCGAAAATGTAAGCCCAATCAGATCCATCTAAGTAAATACCATTTCTCGTAT
>JAEOST010000189.1 GCA_016840245.1 Candidatus Thorarchaeota archaeon | reverse complement strand
TTGAACGGTATGAACAGAGCCTCGGTCGTATACGCAGTACTATGCGTAGTGTCAAGACACTCTACACTATCAGCTATAACCAGACCGTAGAGGATGAGAAGTCACTCAAACGTGATACAATGTTCATGGAGCTGATTGGAAAGAAACTAGGCTCTATCGTGGACACAAGTTAGAGAAAGTGGCGCTGAGGGCGTCAAATTTTGACCAAAAGTTTCTGCAAAACCAGTAGTACAGGCAAGTAGAACGCTCTTTGTCTTGAATAGAACTATTTTCTTTATATGCAGGTCCACAAAATAGACTCCAAAACTCCCTAAATTCTATTTTCTCCAATATAAACACATCAAACTCTCTTTAGAAACCCAATTTAGATTTTGTATCTCTTACTATTGATGTGATTCATTGAATCACCACTTTGGAGGTCTGAATATAATGGATATAGAAACTGGAATTATTCTCGAAACAATACTTAGATCGAAATACCCTGAGCATGTTGAGAGAAATCTGGAATTCGAGCTAGACGAGTCTTATGACAATCCAGATTACATGCGAGTATGGGTTGTTCCGCTTGCTGAGGAATCTGAGAGAGAACCTGTCTTCATAAGCCGAATTATCTTCTCAATGACAAAATCAGATTATCAGAGTATCCTTCCTTGGTAACCATTTATTACACAGGTGAAGAAAGTTCTATCGAACATAATTCGATAGTGAATGGGATGTCATACATAGAACGGGCAAAGCGTGAGTTTATCGGTCATACTGATCATGAGATTTGGAAGACGATTGGATATTACATTTCATCGCCTCATCTTAGGCATCCCGCAAATACTCCACACAACATTCTCAAACAACTTTTGCCAAACTTAGAAATTGATGAAATACTCTTGCAAGTGTCATCAAAACAGAAAGAGATAGCACATCGAGTTGATTCCTCTCAACTACCATCGGATAGACCCCCTGGATTCATAGGTCAAGCTGCTCTATTCGCCGTCCTCAGAGAAAGAAACGCAGATTTCTCATATTATCTGAATGTTAGTTTAGATGAACTTGGTTTCTCCTTCTTCCGGTATCTGGCAAATGCCTCCTACATCATGCAATTTCTTGATTACCCTCTAACTGAAGATATAATTCTTCCATTTTTTACCCGTGTTGATGAAAGCAGACACTCTGCTCGCTATGAAGATATGTGGTATGATCGAATCAACAGAATATACGAAGGCAGTTTTCTAGGTAGTATAGATTTCTTCCGTTCGAATCAATACAGGGACGTGATAGAGAACCTAGTTGGTGCTACAAGGCATAATAGCCTAAACATCTCAAACATATCGAAGTGGGTAGATTGCTCAAGAAGACATGCGAATCTATTGTACAACGTAATAACAAGGAGTGGAAGTATATTTCGTGGGTTCATCCCAGTTTTGAAGAAACTAAATCTTACTCGTACAATGGAGGAAGGAACTCATGGTACAGATAGTTCGCTTGAATTGTCTATGAGATGTCGACACCTTGCTACCCAAAAGCCAACGAGCTTCTATGGGCGACTAATCGATTTCAATGAAACTGATTTACCATTGTACAGTATCGAGGGAGAGAAATTGAACACTAATCTATACAGTCGAGATAAGAAAAGATGGGAAATGTCAGAATCATATTTGGAAATTAATACTATGCAATCTCTTCTGGACTGCTTCAATAAAATTACGCCAATGAATACAACGCCTATCAAAGTGTCATCGAGAGATATGTACGCAATTGGAGCTCTCAGAATATTTCGAGGGCAATCAATTGAAACATTTTTGACTGACAATATTGGCCTTACCGCGAATGAATCTCATAATGCTTTGAGAAATGTCTTCAGAAGGGGTCTTGTTATCCCGATTTACAGACCTCAACGCTTTGGTCCTCATAGAGTTATATTTGCAATTTTGTCAGGGAGTTCAAGAGATGTAATTCGTTCATTGGGCCAAATTATTCAGGTCGTACCTTACTCAACTGTTAGATTTTCTGAAACTGGTTCTGATGCTTATCTATTCTCATACATTCCCGACACGATACTAACACAGGCTCTGGAGGCTTTGAAGCTAATCAATGAAAACTACGACACATTTGATGGGCCTTATGAGCTTGAACACTTCAAGAGTTCAAATTTCAGTAGCATATTGAATCTCATCCAATGAGTTTCAAATAGAAACTGAGTTTTATCGTAGATGTAAGCTAGAGAAAGTGGCGCTGAGGGCGAGATTTGAACTCGCGAGTGCATAGCACACTGGATGTTTGCAGGACTGCTAATAGCTGTCTATAGCAATCCAGCTCCATACCAGGCTTGGATACCTCAGCTTGAAGAAATGCGGACCAAGATTTTCTCTTAAACATTGTCGTGTAGCTCGGTCCTTTGTTGCTTCAATGTGCGATACTCTGTAGGACCTGAGTGAGGGCCACTGAAGTCACTTCTCTTCTTACTGGCACCAGTCACCCCTGATTGCACTGAGATGTTCGTTGTGATGGTTCAGGTGTGCAAAAGTATCAGCAATCGCTTCGATGACGCGCATACCATGGTAGTACTGAGGAATGCTAGGTCCCTCTAGAATGCGGTTGAGCTCTTTGTCAGAAGCCTGTTCATACCAAGCGAGAAAATCACTCTCAATTGAGTCGTAGTAGTCGCTAATCTCCTGGAGTGAGGTCCCTGCCCAGTCGCCCTTGTCATCCCCATCCCCTCTGTATGAATAGAAGAGATCAGGATTCTTGGGAGGATTGCCTTTGATCAGCATGTTCAGTGTCCAGTCATAAGCCGCAGCCTGATGAACGAGAAGCCATCCTATAGATGACATTCCGGATCTAGGTCGATATGACAAATCACTGCATCCACACTCTTGCAGGTTTCGAAGAGCCCGTTCACGCCACGCTCTAGTAGATGCTACCAGACCCTTGACTAAATCTGCAACATTCATTTCTATCAATAAGTTCCGACGGTTGGTTGGATTTATACATTAACAACAAAGCAGTGTTGTATTAACAAGTAAAGGTGCAGCGGCCCTTGATGCGTCGAATGTCCTTTCCCTGCTGAGTTAGCTCGTTACTTTCCTCGAAGCAGCTACCTCCGAGGCTCCACCACTCTCCCTTAGGGCTGTTCACGCCAGTGCCTGACCCGGTTCGGAAGTCTGAGCCAATCCTGACAGTCCTACAACTGCCGCTATGACCGTGACAGACTTCGAAGACTGCTTGTCATAGTCCGGCAACGAAACCCATCAGAGTCGGGGTTCATCCTCAGCGAAGTTACTGGCTCCACTAGTGACATGTGGCTTAAGCCGCGCCAAACGGCCAGCCCTACCCGCTGCAATCGCTATTCTCTAGTGATATGCCTAAAAACGTTGCCAAAGAACACTTGTCACGTCTACACACTACACAAATGACCCAGCAGCCCTCTTGATCTCAGTTATCTCTTCCAGAACGTCAAGCTCAGCCTGTGATAATTCGCTAGCAAACTTTGTCCGTGCAGCTACAATATGTCTGTCAGGCACGTCTACATAGAGAGTTTCATCCTCCTTTACCTGACGGCCAATGGTAGGACCTCTTACTGAGATTGCCACTTCCATTCCTTCTGTAGCCTCATCAATATTGACACTCCTGTCCTGAATCTGAAGAATGGTCCCAATTCGCTTCCCAGAGGAGTTGATGAGCCCTACTCGGGGACGAATCACACCGTGGACTTTCACTCCAAAGACTGCCGGGTTATTATGCCTGAAGATGTAGTCTGGGATGATCTCTACTTTTCCTGGTCTGATGATTGAACCAAGTGACTCTGCTTTGGCCTGTTCTCTCTTCACAATTAGCCATGCGTAGTATTCATCAAAGAGTCGATAGATGACTTCATTCAAGAACATCTCAATTCCAAATTCCGCAGCTAAGTCCTCTATCTCTGGTGCCACTTTTACATTAAATCCTAGTACTACTCCATTCAATGGATCTGTATCGGCAGCTGCCTTAGCCTCAATTATATCTCGTCTAACGATTGGCCCTACATCCGCTACCCTTACTGGTATCTTGCGGTCCTGCAGAAATTGGGTGACGGCCTCCAGAGACCCCAGAGTATCAGTCTTGAGGATGATACCAGAGGAGTCCCTCTTCACTCGAATCTCACTCACCTCAGAACGAACCTTCTCCCTGATCTCATCCAGCTTTTCTGGGTCGCTTACTGCATAGACAGGTGCGCCTGCAACAACTCCTTCAATATCAGGCGCGACAATCTTCACACCTGCGGCTGCATGTACATCTGAGACTGGAGTGAACTTTTCTTTTGGATCTCGTATCTCATCTAATGCCTTTGGTTGCAACAGGGTCCTGATTTTAGCAACTATTACATCATCAAGCCCGCCCACAACAATCGTATCTGTCTTCTTCAAGACTCCCTCATAGATGATAGTGTCAAGTGTGAGCCCAAGGCCAGTTTCTTCACGGACCTCTAAGATTGCACCTCTAGCTGGACCAGTCACAACCTTCAGCCGTTCTTGCATATACTGCTGTGTGAGTCCTGCAAGGACCATGAGTAGTTCGGGAATACCCTCTCCACTGATTGCACTTGTAGGAACAATAGCTACGGATTTTGCAAAGTCTTCAACTCTATCAAACCGCTCTGACTGTATTCCGTTTGCTGAGAGTGACCCAACAATCTCGTAGATTCGTCTATCAACCTCACCCTGAGTTGATGTTCCTTGGGCCTTAATCGCCTGAAGGAGACCCATACCAGGTTTCTCTCTCCAGCCTGGGACCTTGTCTAGTTTATTAGCGGCAATGAGAAATGGGGTCTTTCCAGATCTGAGTATCTTAATGGATTCGTATGTCTGAGTCAGAGCACCCTCGTTAATATCAACGACTAGGATTGCAATGTCAGCGATTGCCCCACCCCGTCGTCGTAGATTGAGATATGCTTCGTGTCCTGGTGTGTCAATGAAGAGAAGACCATCGATATTGAGTTGTGCCCCTGTATTTTCTAAAAGTGGTCCACAAATCTCTCTGATAGTATCTGTTGGGAAGAATGATGCACCAATATGCTGTGTGATTCCAGCAACTTCCCGATCCTGAACTGCAGTACCACGCATCTTGTCAAGTAGAGAGGTCTTGCCATGGTCTATGTGCCCAAGAACCGTTACAATTGGTGAACGAAGTTTTCCGGATTCTCCTGAGTCAGAACCTGACATTGATAGCACCTCACAAGATGATTGGCCGTCCGACCTTACAATAGCATAAGAAATTGTCGCTATAGCGTGCACTTCACAAGCCTAATATTGAACTCTCATATGTGGCGGCCATATAATCACCAATTCTCTATTGACAGGTGAAACTAATGGAACGTTCTCTAGTAATTATCAAACCAGATGGCGCAGTAAGAAGAAGAGTTGGAGCTCTCGTTGTTGAAGCACTACTAGGTCGAGGCTATGACATCAAGGCATTCAAAGAGATGAAGGTATCTGAATCTCTAGCCAAGATGCACTATGATGTTCACAAAGAGAAACCCTTCTTTCCATGGCTAGTGGACTTCATCTCCTCTGGTCGCGTTCTTGTGATGATATTCGAGTCCGAGGGTGTGATTCAGGGTGTACGAGATGCACTTGGTGCCACATTCGTACAGAAGGCTGAACCTGACACGCTAAGAGGCCGTTATGGTATCTGGGCAGGTGTCAATATTGCTCATGCCTCTGATGCACCAGAAACTGCAGCAAAAGAGATTGCACTATGGACTGGTGAGGGAGGAGTTGCTGAGTCTGATGATGCTACAGCAAGTGCCCAGGCCTACATTCAGAAGTACACTGCTGGTGATGCAGACTACACAATGAAGATTCGTGAGGTGGTCAAGACCTCCATTGAGTCAAAGGACACATCTCCAAAAGTACTCGAGTCACTTGAAACCCTTCTCTCTAAAGATGCTGAGGGAGTTGGAGCAGACGAGATCAAAGCACTGGCCAAGGCAATCTTTGATTTCATCATAGAAGAAGTTGAAAAAGAATAAGACTGAGTGAACCTAGGTGGCAACAAATGCCACCTCGGTGTTTCACTCGCTATTTATCGTGGTTTACCGCCTTTTTCGAATGAAGCTGACCACTTAGTACGTCTAGGTCTCATACGACGTTTTAGACGGGCGACCTTACACTTGTTGGAGCAGAACCATTGAACCGAACCGTCCTTGGTCTGAACAAAGGCTGAACCAGTACCTGGTTCGATGTCCTTCCCACAGAATGAACATTTCTGAGTACCAACCACTGTTAGCGCCTCCTCATCTTACGGGCTTCACGCTCAGTTTCACGTAGAATGAGAATATCTCCCTCTCGTATTGGTCCCTTTACGTTTCGTGTCAAAACACGACCCTTGTCTCTGCCAGCAAGTATCTTCACACGCACCTGAGTAATTTCCCCGGTAACACCTGTCCGTCCCAGAAGCTGAATAACCTCTGCTGGGATTGATGGTGTCTTTTCATCACTGTCTTTACTCATTGAGAGTCATCACCTGGGATGGTTACTATGCGCGGAGAGCGCCAATCTTTTCTACTATGTCGGCCACTATGTCTTTTGCTTTGCCTTCAACAATGATGGCTACAGCAGCTGTCGGGCGTTCAATGCCTACCGCATTACCTAAGTCCTTCTTATTCGGTACAAAGATATACGGGGCTTTCTTGTCATCACAGAGTCCGGGGAGATACATGATGATCTCAGCAGGCTCAACGTCCTCAGCAACTAAGACCAATCGAGCATTTCCTCTCTCGATTGATTTGGTTGCTTCGTTGATGCCCTTCTTGATTCGGCCTGTGTCTTTCGCAATTTCTAGAGCCTCTAAAGCCTTCTTCTGAAGTTCCTCAGTGGCTTCCCAATCAATGAATGATGGTTTTGGCATTTCTGTCTACCTCTGTTTGCACTTCATTGGTAGAAGTACAGATGTGATACCTCCATTTAGGAGGCATTCCTTCGCTCGCTGTTCCTAACTTCTTTTAAAACTGCCGAAGCATCCGTTCTATCAATATCCAAGTATTTGTAGACTATCGCGAAGGTCTTTTTCAGTGACTCCCATGTGATTGAGGATTGAATATCGATTTCTCTTCTCCATTATCCTTAATCCATGCTGAATATCATCTAACAAGACATCTACATTTAGCTTCATCTCTTCGAATGTCAGTGGTAACCCCTTCTGACGCATGTATTCTTGCAGATAATCAGGTGCGTATTTTGAGTAACCTGCTTGATTCAGATAGTGTACACATAGAGGAGTTGCAAAACCCACTTGTATTCCATGGAGATTCTGAGATCTCCTATCCATGGCATGCGATATAGCATGTTCAGTCCCCGAACACGGTCTAGAACTACCAACGATATTCATCGCTTCTCCAGCATCAATCTCTGCTTTCACAAGTGCCTTGAGACTATAGTTATTGAGTATCTCGCTCAAGGTGTGGTCTAACATAGCCAATACTTGTTCATCAAGTGGCTCATCATTGTGTTCATGAGCAAGTTTCCACTCTGCCAGACTTGAGGCCTTGCACACAATATCTCCGATTCCTGCTAGTTCTAAACTAGGTGGTGCCTTGGATATAATCGACAAATCAGCTACAATAGCAATAGGACTCTTACACTTCTCAGAGTATCTGTAACCATTGTGCATAACAGATGCAACATCACTTGCAATACCGTCATGTGAGGCTGCAGTTGGTACTGAAATCCAGCTCAATCCCGACTCACGTGCCAGTAGTTTAGCTGCATCTATACTACGACCTCCTCCAATTCCAAGTATGATATCTGCATCACGAAACTCTTTGACATCAGTGACAGGACCTCCTGGAGGACCAAAAATGACCTTTCCATCATGAGGGTCTGTAGAAATCACTTGATTGAACTGCGGCATTCTTAGCCAGCTGTGATTATCACCTATGATGGACTCAATCAACCCATTGTATTCTGAGTAGATGATATCATCAGTCACAAGGAGGGCACGTTTGTAACCCTGAAGAAGATTTGCCAGTTCTTGTATAGCCCCCTCTGCTATGATGACAGTATCAGGTGCTGTTGGGGGCATCTAATCTTCTCCTTCAGTTGTAGTGGACTTCCGTTTCCAATCGACTAAATAAACCTTCGAAAGGGCACTGAGTGAATTGTAGTGGGTAGTATATACTCAATAACCTAGTGTTATCGTGGGAATACTCTCCCTATTATGGATATTAACTGTGACAAGAACAACGAGCACTTGGAGTAAGTCTATATGACACGTTATGTCAAGGTTGCACTGATGGGTTCTGGATACGCAGGAAAATCCACTCTAATTCGTCTTCTGACTGATAATGTAGGGAAGTTGAAGTCATCACCTCAACCATACCAACCAACTGCTGGGATGGACTGTGGTACAATAACCTTGGATGAAGCAACCAAAATCTCACTTGTAGAGATGGGTGGTCAGACCCATTTTGAGTTCTTATGGCCCGACTTACTACGCGGAAGCCAGATGGTCGTTGTAGTCACTGAGAGTAATCCCAAAGCTGTGCTCAGGACACGGCAGCTTTTGGAGAAGTACAAAGATCACTTGGACAATGTACAGGTGGTTGCAATTGCCAACAAGCAGGATATTCCAGGTTCAATGAAACCCGAATCGGTCCAAGACCTTCTTGGCGTACCCACCTATGGTATGGTAGCAATTGATCCGAAGCAGAGAATCAATGGCTACAAGTTGCTTGTTAGCGGTCTCCGAGATATGGTTCAAGTAGCTGCGTAATTTAAGCTCCTAGAAGGAATTCATTGTCTTTCATAACCAAACGCTTTTATGCAGTCCCAGTCGTGACACCACTGCCCAGGACACGGCGAGTGAGCTGTTAGAACAGCTAGTCTTTCAGCGAGTCCGTCCGGGAATAGTGTCTTTTGGGTACTATCAAATACCACATGGTCAGGTGATGTCATGGAGATAACAATCATTCGCAAGACCGAGAATGACGTACATTTCTTAGTCGAAGGCGTAGACGCAGCCTTTGCAAACGCACTCCGAAGGACCATGTTGACCCGATTGCCAGCAATGGCAATTGATGAGGTACTAATACTGGAGAACACCAGTGTCATGTATGACGAAGTACTGGCACACAGACTAGGGCTATTACCACTGGTCACAGATCTCGACTCTTACAACCTTCCTGAGAACTGCGATTGTGAAGGGAAGGGATGTAGCCTCTGCCAATGTACACTCACTTTAGAAGTGGAAGCTGGAGAAGAAGAGGTCACAGTACACTCTCGCGATCTCACATCACAGGATCCAAAGATACTACCGGCTTCAGGAGAAATTCCTTTAGTCAAACTTGCTGCGAATCAGCGATTAATCATAGAGGCATATGCTCGATTGGGGACTGGGAGTGAGAATGCCAAGTTCCAGCCAGTTTCAACTGTTGCATACAAATACGTACCAGTTGTCAGTGTTGACAAGTCGAAATGTGACCTGTGTGGGGACTGCGTTGAGATGTGTCCCAAGAAAATCTTGAGAATTGATGATGGCACAATATCCACCCAAAATACATTGGACTGTAGTCTCTGTGAGATTTGCGTAAAGTCATGTGAACCCGGAGCAATTACTATAGATTCCAAGAAAGACACCTTCCTATTCAAGGTAGAATCGTCTGGTGCACTGACACCGGAGGATATTGTTGAGAGAGCATCCGAAGTATTGAAAGAGCGAATTAGAGTTGCACTCGATTTTGCAAATGCATTATGAGGTGTCAATTATGTTACAGTCCGGAGCAACTGATCCAAATACACGCGCTTTGATTAACGCGCTAAAAAGGGCGTCATCGAAAAATGACGCAAAAATATGGAGGCGAATTGCCGAACTCATTGGCCGCCCTGCACGAAAGCGTGTAGAGGTGAACGTAGGTAAGATCGGACGTCACACTCGTGATGGCGATGTTATTGTTGTGCCCGGCAAAGTACTGGGTTCAGGTATTCTACCGCACAAAGTTACTGTAGCAGCTCTTAATGCCTCAGTTACTGCCAGATCTGCGATAATTGGATCTGGTGGTTCACTGATTACCATTAACGAGCTTCTCAATGAACATCCCAAGGGCACTGGAGTTACCATAATCACTTGAAGGTGTTAAGAATGAGTGAGAGAACAGTGAAAGTCTTTGATGCGGAGAACATGGTCGTAGGTCGACTCGGCTCTAAGGTGGCTAAGGCAGCCATATTGGGCGATAGAGTAGTCATCGTTAATGCAGAGAAGGCAATAATAACAGGCGACAGACGTACTCTTATTGAAGCCTTCAAGGAGAAGCGAAACATTCGGACATCCTACAATCCACGAAAGGGTCCGTTCCATGAACGTCGTCCTGACAAGATGGTGCGTAAGATGATTCGTGGGATGCTCCCATGGCCCACACCTCGTGGCAAGGAGGCATACAAGCGTATCCATGTCTACATTGGTGTGCCAGAAGATTATGCCGATACAGAGAAGATTGTACTTGAAGGCTCCAGATACCGCAGTCTTACTCGGAAGTTCATAACAGTTGCAGATCTGAGTCATGAACTCGGCTGGAGAAACCCGGAGGTTGTATGAGATGCGTGTAGTTGTAAGCGTAGGTAAGAGAAAGACAAGCCTTGCTAAGGCCACAATCAAGGATGGAAAAGGCCGAATAAGAATCAATGGTCAACCTCTAGAAATCTTCCAACCAGAAGTTGCCCGAATGCGAGTAATGGAACCCCTCATAATCTTCGGGGAAAATTGGAAGAGATACGATATCAAGGTGCGAGTCAAGGGTGGTGGCTTCATGAGCCAAGCTGATGCTGTCAGGATGGCAATTGCCACTGGGTTAGTCCGAATGAGCCAAGACTTTGAGGCTCGGTCAAGGATGATTGAGCATGATAGAACCATGCTTGTTGGAGACCCACGACGTACCGAGCCAAAGAAGTTCGGTGGCCCTTCAGCCCGATCACGTTACCAGAAATCATACAGGTGAGGCGAAGAAACGATGATAATACCCGTACGCTGCTTTACATGCGGAAAAGTTGTTGCTGACAAGTATGAAGAATTCAAACGTAGAGTCCGACAGGGTGATGACCCTGCAGTCGTACTAGACGAGCTTGGTCTGAACAGATACTGTTGCCGCAGGATGATACTATCACAAATTGACATCATTGATAGCTTCATGGCATTTGCTACAACTGATTCACTGGAGGTTAAATGATGAGTGAGATTGAGATTGCAGAAGCAGACCTATTGACACCCATGGACAAGTATCTTGCTGCAGGATGTCACATCGGAACTCAGGTCAAGACACAAGATATGGAACCCTTTGTGTACAGACAGAGACCCATTGGACTCTATGTATTGGATGTGCGTAAGACTGATGAACGTATCAGAACCGCAGGAAAATTCATAGCTCGGTTTGACCCAGACAAAGTCGTAGTAGTTTCAGGACGAGTCTATGGAAAACGCCCTATCATGTCCTTTGCACAGTTCACACGTTCATTTGCATTCACGGATAGATTTGTACCTGGTACCCTCACAAACCCCAATATAGCTGGTGCACGTGTTTACATTGAACCCGAGTTGGTTATCCTTACAGATCCCCGAACAGATCAACAGGCTCTGACAGAGGCTGCTCGAATCGGCGTCCCTGTAGTAGCACTTTGTGATACAGACAATGTTACAACAAATGTTGATTTAGTCATACCATCCAACAACAGAGGTCGAAAGGCTCTAGCCCTGGTCTACTTCCTTTTGACACAGCAGGTTCTGAGGGAACGTGGTGAGATTGCCATGGATGGCGATGCTCCGTTCACACCAGAAGACTTTGAACCACAACTTCAACGCTTCTGAATTCTATTCTACAATGGAAACGACGCCACTCTCGGCGTCAATTTCCAACTTTTGTCCATTCTTTATCTTTTCAATATCGATTCTATCAACAGTTGGAATCTCACTTATGATACTACCAACAGCGACGACTGGGTCTGTTTCTTTGTTAATGATGGCAAGTGGTGCTTTACCTGCCTTGCTCAATGCATACAGAACATAAGAGCCAACAGTAGAACCCTTTCCGGTGGGGAATACGAGTACTTTCCCAGATATTGACTTGCCCTCTAACTCATGTCCTTTTTCGACGATTTCACCAGTTTCTGGGTCACAGCCCCCATAGAATGATATGTCATGTGTGGTGACCAACGCCTCTCCGGTCACCTTTCCCTTGTATATTCGTCTACCCTTCAAGCTCATGTCACTGCCTCCCTGATACACTTCTCCAAAGATCGTATCTCTGTCTTAAACGAGTTCTTTCCTCTTGCGTAGAAACAGGCCTTAGCTGAGTCAGTCATAAGACCAGTGAACCGTCCCTTTAACGGTGCAACTGCACAGCAAGCATCACTCACAAGGAATGCTCCTGCTTCCTCAATTGTGTCATAATATCCCATTTTGATTGCAAGGTCCTTTGTAGGTCTAGCTGTTGTAATCCAGACAGTCTTTCCATCTGCTACCTTCTTACCCTCAAGGAGGGCTGCAATCTCTCCTATCTCCTTGATACTAGCGTGTGGACATCCAACACTGATGAAATCGATATCCGCTTCTTCGTCATCTAGAAATCTTCTTGCTGCATCTAGATCTTCGCGTGTCACCACTTCAACATCATCAGGAACTGAACTTCTTTCAGGAGTAATACTTTCCATATGGAAGAGTGCAACACCACCATATGTGGCCACTGAGGCACAGAATGACTTTAATTCCTCACTGCTTGCATAGGGAATTCCGGTGATATATGGAATCTTCTTCTTTGTTCGTTCTCCAATCACTTGTCCGAGTAGGCCAAAGTCGTCAGTATCAGTCAGGTCAACCTTGACCTCGTACTTCACCTGTGCAACTCGATTCTCGTCCAGATGGAATCCATATTCTGCAGTCTTACCTGTGAGTGCAGACGCAAGTGCACTGGGACCACCTTCTCTATTGGTCCTAGCTCCAATAACTGAGTTTGCAAAACACACTGCAGAAGATTCAGCCCATGCTATATGTTCCCCAAAGTGTGGAAGATTTCCCACCAGATATGGGGTACATGTGCATGTAGTGACAACCCCCATCTTGGCAAAGGCATCCACCACTCGCTGTTGATTAACAGCAAAGTCCTCACTGATCCCATGTTTCTTCCATTCCACAAGGTCCATACCGGCGGGATTCAAAGTTGTTAGAACACGTGTTCTACCATCCGTTGCCATCTCATCCAGATACTCAAGGCCAGCTTCGCCTAGATTATGATAAGACACACCTGCTATCTGAACACTTGAAACCGGAATCAGACGAGTTGCTCCATATATCTCACCAAGAGTCGAGATAATCTCCATGGCTTTCCTTGTTGCAGTTCCATGCTTTCCATCAAGCATCTCTTGCTCTTCTTTAGTTAGTTCCAGACTCATCTCTCTCACCCAAGAAACTTGTCCAAGTCTACGTCTGGAAAGTCTGCTCGGTCGTAACTCTTACCCTTTGTAACCATTGGTTTTGTTACATCAAATCCTATCTTTGTAGTGAACTTAGTACCGGATTCTGCACTGGGATCAAGTGAACTACCAGGTTCTCTATCCTTGATCAGCATATCTTCATCACCTTGGAACCGTGTAGCCATTGCCCACTCTCTGTCTTGTTCATTGTAGATATCTATGTCGTCATCATAAATCCAGACATGTTTTGCACTCCTGTGTCCATCGAACGCTCCCTCGATGGCCTTGATTGCATCATCCTCGTGTTTCTTTGATATCTTCACGGCTATGTGTAGCCAACTGGCTCCTCCAGGAGTGATGTATACATCAAGAACATCTATTCCTCTCTCTGCTACCTTGCGGAACACAGTTGGTTCTCTTGGCATTCCCATCAGAATCTTATGTTCATGCCTTCCTGGTAATAATCCCTGCCAGATAGCTGTCTTCCTGTGTGTAATCTTCTTGACCTCGAAAATTGGTTCTTCTCGAATCACATCTACGGTTTCTGTCAAGTCAATGAATGGGCCTTCAGCATGTTTCTCCTCTAAAACAACTCTGCCTTCCAATACAAATTCAGAGTTTGCGGGAATCATCAGATCAACGGTCTTAGCCTTCACCAGTTTAATTGGTTTCAGTGCGTTAGCAATCTCTAATTCATTCACACCGGTTTCGACTGATGTGGCTGCTGCAATTAGAACCTCAGGTGTGTTACCAACGCAGAATGCTACATCAACCTCTCCATTCTTTTCCAAGAACTTGTGGAAATCACGCCCTCTGACCACTCTGGTTACCATCTTATCCTTACCAATCTGCATTGCCCTGTGAAAATCAAGATTCTGTCCATAGTCAGGGTCCACTGCTACAACTACTCCCGAAGAGATGTATGGACCGCCGTCAACCTCGTTATGGAGCAGAATTGGTAGCTTGTCAAGATCAACATTGCTCTCAACTACCTCCTGACAAGGCGCATTGTCTGTAGTTTCAGGAGGACTTCGATTTTCAATTGATTTGGTCAATGTCGGAATGATTTCAACTGGTGTGATTCCAAAGTAGTCAGCAACCTGAGTCTTGGTACAGAACAGATTGCCTGCGACCCGAAACTCAGACTCCTTTACTTTCTCAAAGAGTACTGTTTTTGGTTCAAGTGCTTTCAATACACCTGCAACCTCAAGATTCTTCGAGATTTCCCTTTTTACAACCTCTACCTTCCCTTCACTCACAATTTTCTTGATATATTCCTCAAGTATCATACAATCACCTCATACGCCAAATGAAGTGGTCCAGTAGTCAACAGCACCATTTGACTTTAGAGCATCTCCAATCTTTTTCGCAGAATCACTGTCCTGAGCAAGTGAAATCATGTTACCGCCACGACCTGTTCCTGTCATCTTGGAACCAAGTGCTCCAGAGCTCCGTGCAACTTCTGTAAGATGATCAAGTTCCTTACAGGACACTGTAATCTGCTGTAATAAACCGTGGTTCTTGTTCATGAGCATTCCGACTTTGACTTTATCGAGATTTAGCAGTGCGTTCTTAGCATCGCGTACAAGTGTTTCATATTCTTCTGCAATATTAGCAAACCATTCAGGGTCTGCATCTTTCTTAGTACGCACATCTCCAACAACTTCCTTTGTACTTGCAGTTATACCCGTAGTAGCTATCACGAGGTACATAGGCTCTTCAAGCTTAATTGTTTCAAATGTATAGGATCTATCTTCAGGATTTCTGATGTACCAAATAAGACCTCCAAATGTCGATGCCGTATTGTCTATTCCTGATGGCACTCCATGGTAACCCTTCTCACCCTCATATGCAGCATCATTAATCTGGTCGTCATTCATATCAAGACTAAACTCTTCATTCAGGGCTCGTGCTAAGGCAACACAGCTTGCCGCACTTGCACCAACTCCTGAGGCACATACTAGATCTCCACCAAGTTCAATGTGTATTCCATCTTTTGAAGCATCAATACCACAGAAATTCAGCACATTGTCAATCGAAATCTTCTGTTCATCGGCCTTTTTCTCCTTATAGCCTGGCATCGCAAGTCTATGGTCCTCAAGTGCCCAGCCTGGTTCATCCACCCGAATGACCTTGGCTGTTGTCTTAGCTGCAATACCTGCAGCCAGTGATGGAAGTCCATAGACGACAAAATGTTCGCCAAATAAAATCGATTTACCAAAACCTTGTCCTGTTCCCATCGGCTCACACTCTTCTCCTGTACTCTGGAGCGGTCGTACTCCTTCGATACTTTTGAAGTTATTCTTCGATAAGAGATTCACTGTGTCTTGAAATACGGAACACTCTTCTTTGGACCTGTCAGTGAGAGGATGAAGTCATGTTTGAATTGTGATGGGTAATGACACTCAGAGTATTGGATTTGTTTAGTGGAGCTGGTGGTTTTTCTCATGGATTTTCAACAATCATTGAAGGTCAGCATTTAGCTGTTGATAGTAATCCAGTGCCGCTTTCCACATTTTCATTGAATTATCCTGATGCGTATGTTATGCAGCGTGATATTGGTTCTCTTCATTCATTAGAGATTGAGCAACCTCTTGGGAAACCTGACATTATCATCGCATCACCTCCATGTGAGGAGTTCAGTCTAGCAAATCCCAAGAGTGCTACTTCAGCTGCTGAGCGTATCTATGGAACCGGAACTGCTAGACTATTTCTAGACACAATACGTCTCATTAGTGATTTAGAGCCTGACGTTTTCGTTATAGAGAACGTTGCTGCTCTACTGCAAGCAGGTGGAAAAGACATCATCAGACATGAGATGGAGCAGGTTGGAATAGATAATGTCCACTTCAACTTGGTGAGATCACACCAACATGGGAATCCTTCAAAGCGTCTACGGGTATTCATTAGTAATCTTGAATTGAAGTTACCTCGAAACAGACCCCCTCGTGTCATGGAGGCCATCGGTGACCTACCTCCATTAGGTACAGATGCACTCTTCGTTGCACATGAGGAGATTCCTAACCATGTACTATACCCGTTGACTGAGGACCGGTTGAAACATGTTAGGAAGGCAAAATGGGGTCAGGGTGCTAGACATTATCGCACAACAAGGGGTAAGACTCTGCCCAACTGGGTACGTCTAAGTCCTGATCAATTGGCAACATCAATAATAGGATTGTCTAGATACATCCATCCTTATGAGGATAGACTTCTCACAGTTCGAGAACACGCAAGACTAATGTCATATCCTGATGATTTTGTCTTCACAGGTTACACGGAGAGCCGTTACAATCAGGTTGGCGAGTCCGTACCACCAATAATATCCAAACTAATAGCACAGGAGGTCCTGTCAGAAATTGAGTGAATCAAGAGAAAATATCTACGTTGTCTTACACGATGTCCATGCAGTATCAAAAGTAATTGAAACCGCACAAGTGGTCTATGGACTTGGCTTTTCTAACTTCATAGTATCAAAAGCTGAAGGTTCTGCCGCGCAATCGGGGGTTCCGGAAGCAAACAAACTTGCTATGAAGATGAAAAGGAACTTCATGGTTCTCCCTAGTCTCAAGGATGTGATTGAGCTTCTCGGTGTCGAGAAACCTCGACTCATTACCTCCCCAGTCTTGACTAAGGAACGGGTTGACCTTACAGTATTAGGAAAAGAGATGCAGTCCGGGGAGCGAATGATGCTTGTTGTGTCTGGAGGTAACAGCTCTTTCTCTCGGAAGGAAATGGACATAGGTGAATGCATCAGTCTTGATGCAAGAATCGACATTGGTCCTGCTGGGACTATAGCAGTTATACTCTACGGAATCCTTGAGTCGATGAAATAGGGGACGTATTACTAAATTAGGTCAGCTACCAGAGCCTCTGAACCATACAGGTTTGAGAAACGCCTGACTGGATGCTGATTAGAAATTCGAATGAGGTATGGTGGGCCGGACGAGATTTGAACTCGCGATCCCTTGGATCCGAACCAAGAATCATACCAAGCTAGACCACCGACCCATAAGTCAAACCCGACTCTCTTCTTGTCTGATTTAATCATTTCGCTGAGAACGGACACGAAGGGCCTCAACAGTTCCAAGAAAGATGCCCTGAATACTGAACACCTCAGAACCCAAGAGATTCACACATCTATTCTCAAATAATGGTCCATACAACTCTGTTTCTGGCCTATTTATAGGTACACCACCAAACAAGACATTGAAGCTTGGAAGTGTGATTAATGTCCCTTCTGCATCATCAGTTGCATCAAGTCCAATATTCATACGGACACAATTCTTATTCATTGTAGACCGTAATATCACCGGCATCACACCAGACGAACGAATTCTCTCAGGGCGTCCTATCTCTGGTGCCGCCACCCTTCGTACATTGCGCAATGTTGGATGATTATGGCCCTTTACCATGATTCTAGTATTGAGAACCTCAGAAGATGGCCAAGCATGACCATGAATCAGCCCAACAGTATCCTCTCCATCTTGGAAGATAGTACCATGCACGTCGGTTAGGACTACAGATCTAGGTAGTAGTGCCTCTAGATTGCCATCATGGTTTCCAGGTACTACTATGGTCTTTATCCTACTTGACAAATCTTCCATGAACTCTGGAATTATCTGCCAGTTGAAATGACTGTCTGCACTAATCGTGTGCTTCACATCACCAATAATGTAGAGCACTTGGGCTGAGTATTTCTCCTTCAACTGTAAGATTCTCTCTAGTATCTGCGGATGTTGTGGAGGAAACGAAACTCCCCTTTCATCCAACTCGACTTCAAAGCCTAGATGTATGTCGGAAAGTAGAAGTACAACCTTTGTTTCTCCTCGAAGTACAAGTGCTCTGTCATCAAAGATAATTTCCATCGGTATGTATCCTGCAAATCTTACACCATTTTAACATAACCACATGACAAGATTGTGAAGACTATGATACTCTCCAAGATTGAATCCAAGCGATTGTCCAAACCTGAGCTCACTCAGAACGATATCGAGTACTTTCGTGATAAATTCGGAAAACGGTTTGTAAGGGCGCTCAGGGCTGTAGAGGAAGGAAAAGTAGTCAGATATCATTTCATGCCCAGTGATACAGTGACTTGGATTGTAGAGGGGACACGACGTGAGTATAGGGTCATACCTGAAATCTTCTGTACAGGACGTGATTTCTATCAATCAGTTGTCATTGCCCGAGAAGGAGAAACGTGTTATCATCTGTTAGCACAGAAGATAGCCGAGCTCAGGAAGCAATATCGCATGATTGATGCCACCGATACAGATAGACGACAGCTTTACGAGAAGTGGCGAAGGACGAATTGATTATTATTTTTGGACCTTTCACATGTGGATAGGTTTAAAACGCGGTATCAAAAATCTGGCACCAATACTGCCAAAGAGGTCGAAATGAGCAAATGGTGAGGCTCAGGAATTTTCCAAAGATAATCGTGGCAACAGTTATGCTGATGATTGTTATATCATCACTTCAGTGCCCAGCACAAGCACAATCCCTTGATCAAGTTGTAGTCTTGTATGATGCAAGTCACAGACCGCAATTCGAAGCTAATGACGAAGAAGGATTGAAGCTAATGCTTGATATGGTGAACGCATCGTCAAAATATCTAGTCAAGGTACATGAAGGTTCACCCCTCAATGACACAATATTGGAAGATGTGGACGTTCTTATTATTGCTTCTCCAGATGGAGCTGATGAGTTTACTCAATCTGAAGTCAGTGCAATATCTGAGATGCTGGTAAACGGAAGCTCGCTTTTGGTTTTGGGCGATCCTAATATCGATCAGGAAACATTTCCATCCTATTGGTCACACCCAGAATTTCGTGACATTGGCGAGAATATCGCAGTCAATCGCCTACTTGATGCCCTCAATATCACTGGAGTGAGGTTTAGCCTCAATCACACATCCGTTTCAACAGGTGCGGAGTACTGGGCGGATACAATGTTTGACTACGAGAACGCACTGAACTCGTCAACGCCAGCCATAATCCATCTCGACTCCACTACATGGAACACGAACCATCCGATATTCAAGAATATCAACGAGTTAGTCACAATGACCTCTACCTTCAAACCAGTTGATACAGTTGTAGGAATAGCAACAGGACATGATGATTCCTTTGCCCAGTACAGAAAGGGTCCTAATACATTTGCTAACTATTCTTTCCCCAATATGTCGTTAGTTGAGTTTGAAAACGACTTTCTATCATATTCTGCAATTAATGGAACATTTCCAACATGGCTCACAGCATTTGAGTACAATGGAAGCAGAATGATTGTTGGTGGGTCCACAATAATGTTCAGTGGTCTAAAACTAGATCTTCCTGATGTGGATGAAAGGAAGAATGAACAATGGTTTTACCAGGGTGATAATCGACTCCTGTTCATGAACATGTTAGATTGGCTCTCTGAGGGTGTCGCTGAACCACCTAGTGCAATAGAACCCATGTTAACCCTCTCAGCTGTATTTATCGTAGTTGGTGTTGCATATTACCTATTTCAGAAGAGGAAGACTTAGACTCTACCAGTGAGGTCTTTGCAGGTCTTGCTCTGCAAGGACTCTCTCTATTGATTTAGCAAGTGTAGATGTCCCCACACGTTTTGAGGCTGTTGTCACAACTATATCAACAGGCTTACCAGGGACGGCTTCTTCCATCTTCATTCTAAGAAACTCTAGTGCCTTGTCCTTCTCACGGGGCTTAAGTTTGTCAATTTTGTTTGCGACCACAATTACATGGGGTGCGATGTCCGAGAGAAAGTCATAGAACTCGATGTCTACTGGAATTTCTCCTCTCTTCTCCCATCGTTCTACGAGCTGCTCAAACAGAGAAATATCAATGATTAGCACTACTAGGGCTAACCTTTCACTCCAACTCTCAAGTTTCTGGATGATTGATGTCTTTGTTTCGTCAATTGTTGCCTTGCTTTTTCCAGCCATATATCCGAATCCGGGAATGTCAACTAGTACCACTGGCCCAAGATCAATGAATTGCTCCCATCTGGTACTACCTGGACGTTTTCCCACTCGTACTTTCTTCCCAGTTAGCGCTCTGATTGTACTGCTCTTCCCAACATTGCTTCTACCCGCAAATACAATCATCGGTTTTTTAGTGTCAGCCCCAATATGGTCGCGTCCTCGCATACTCCATCTCCGCCTTTGCTATCGCTCTCAGAATATCTAATCTCTCTGTTAAACCAGGCCTTAGAATGCGCGATGCAGTCTGAGGACCTATACCTCTGCCAGCAAGCACAATCAGTGCTCGTTTTCCGTAGCTCGAAACTAACGTGGCTGTCAATGATCGAGCATAATACTCCTTCTCCTCTTCTTTCGTAAGAAGTTTTCCTGCAACTTTCTTTCTGACAATCTTTGGGAACCCTAACTCCGGAGGAGGAAGAACTGCAATCATTGTTGAACCACAGGCCAGGCATTTCACTTCATCCTCCAGAGTCGAAACAGTTCTTACTGAGTTCCAGTCACCATTGAAACATACAAGCCTGAATTTTCTTGACAGTAGTCTTTCTTCCATCATAGCTAAAACTTCATTCTCCTCAGTTATCTCCCCAATCACTTCAAACCGGGTCTTTTCTTCTACTATTAGACGTGCTAATGGTGATGGTTCAGCAGTCTTGACAATCTTCACACGAATATTACCTGTAGATACAGCATCAAAAATCGATATGACACGGTCCTCATCGAGTTTCTCGTCTAATACTTCTCTTAAGGCCTCCTCATAGACAGGAGTGCCCTCAGACCAGCGGATGAGTCGTTTGACCGGCACCTCTTTTGATTTCACATCCTTACGTATCACATCCATTCTTCTTGCAACATGCACGAATCTTGAGGAGAAGTTCTGCGTCTGTTTCAGAGCCAACCTAAGAATTGCTGAGATTTGCTTCCCAGTGTATTCCTTAAGAGTGTCTAATATCTTCTCAGAATCAATTCTTTCATCTGATGTAAACAAAATCCTGTATGGGTCACGTTCAACACCAATTTGAATACCCAATCTTGTTGTCAGGAGGGCTGCGATAACAATTCCCAAGGTTTCATTTGTCTTTGTTCCAAATGGGCAGTGAATGACTATACCAGAACCAAAGTTTTCTATCAGAATCGATTCTGCGGATGGGATCTCACCAAGTACTTCTTTGGCATCGGTCAACACTTGCACAACATGATCCTTAGCATCACCAGTGAGACCATATTGTTTCTCAAGCCAATTATG
>JAEOST010000188.1 GCA_016840245.1 Candidatus Thorarchaeota archaeon | reverse complement strand
GTTTCAGCAATGGTTGCTGTAAGTGGTGACGAGAGATATGATGGTGCTCTCAATGCAGTGTGGTTTTCATATGGACAAGTCCCCATGGTCAGTGTATTTGTACCATCAATGGTTCTTGATAGCGAACCACCCTCAATCTTAGAAGATATGGTAAGTTTCACGCAGGAAAAAGATGATTATGCTACTAACTCAGGGACAACCTATAACCCTACGCGAGTACGTGCAATCCAAGAGTATTCATTTGCTGCAGAGAACTATACCTTCAACCAATATGACAGGTTAATAGATCAAATTCCTCTAGGACTTTCAGAAACAGATCTAGAGAACACAGTTCACGATTTCATTGGTCTTACTGTTTCAGTAGCATCAGACATGTATGTTAACGAAACATCTGATTTACCTGATTATGCAGTCAAGTTCAATGTAACAGCAGCACCATCGATAACAGAACCAATCTCAACAACTTCTACGAAATCAAGTTCTCTCCCTACTTCAAACACGACAACATATGATCCTGCGATTATACCAAGATCATGGATTGGCTTCTTGTCTGGTGTCGTTGTAATGGCTATCCTCGTTGTTGTTCTGTATCGAAAATTGCTAGATTGAGATGAAAGGGATTCAATTCTAATTATCATTACAAATCTTGTTAGCTAGTTCATGAACCTCAGAAACGAGTTTTGTATTCTTCTCAGCATCGCCTATGTCATTTGCAGTTCCATGGACAATCCCTATTGTTTCGCCTTTCAAATAGCGTATTAGATGCTTGATAGAATTGATTGCATGTTGTACACCAGATTCTTCGACATTGGTATCTCCATAGACAAAGATTGCAGCAAACTTCTTTCCATTAAGTCTGTGTCCCCCTTCAACATGCAGAGCGACCAATCTATCAATGAACAGTTTTAGTTGGCCAGAATAATTGAACCAGTAAACAGGTGATGCAATGACAATCGTATCCGCCTCGATTATCCGTGGATATAGATTATTCATGTCATCGTCATCTTGAACACATCGAAGTGGAAAGCCTTTGTAGCACCAGAAACATCCTTTGCATGGACGTACATTCACTTCATGAAGATGGAGTGTCTCGGTTTCTTCACCATTCTTTTCAAGTATATCATTCAACTGATTAATCAAGTAAAGTGAATTGCCATTCCTTCGAGCACTTCCATTCAGAATTAGAGTCTTACTCATAATGCATGGTCAGTGATTGATTGGTAATAAGGGTACAGTTCCACGAATGAGAGTAGGGACTTATTTTCTTCACATTGCGAATCTATGCCGTCTATGATTTCATGCTTTTTTCAAGATCGACCTTTTTAATCCAACAATAACAACAACCACTAGTGCAACAACTGATACCACAATGATTGCTACTGTTTGAAGATTCTCTGAGGGAGATACAAAATTCTCGATTGAAGGGATGATATAATTCGAGAGGACAGTGAAAATCGTATCAGCGGTATTTTCGTCATCGGCTGTTGTGATGACTACAAGATCATACTCAGGCAGCACGATGATGAACTGTCCATGGTATCCTCTTGCAGAATAGAGATCCATACTGGGAGTTGTCCACCATTGATACCCATAACCAAGGTCTTGATAGACTTCGACCTTTGTTGATGATGCTTCAGAGACCCACTCCTGAGGAACAATCTGCGAGTCATCCCAAGAGCCATTGTTTAGGAAAAGGTATCCGATACGTGCCATATCTCGTGGTGTGATTCCACAATCAGATCCACCATTATTGATACCCTCAGTATCAGTTGGCCAGTAGATATCCTCAATTCCTATAGGGTTGAAGAGATACTCCTCTCCAAATGAGAGCGGTGTCATTCCCGTGCTGATATTCAATATCGCGGCAAGAAGATGTGAGCCTCCTGTGTTGTATTGGAAGACCACTCCTGGATCAGCGACCATTGGTCTGTTCAATACAAATTCTACCCAGTTATCTGAGAAACCCATACTATAGTAGTCATTATCACCACCATCTTCAGACCAATCCAAGCCTGAAGTCATCGTGAGGAGATGTTCAATAGTAATCTGGTCCAGTTGGGAGTCAGCCTCTGAGATATTGTACCCCTGAAAATAATCAATGATGAAATCATCTGTGCCATTGATGAAACCCTCTTCAATAGCAATCCCAATCAGAGTGGATGTTAGACTCTTTGTGCAGGAGAAGATAATGTGTCGACGATCCTTGTGATAGGAGGAGTAGTATTCCTCGAAGACGATGTACCCGTGTCGTATGACAAGAATACTGTGCATTAGGGTTTCGCCGTTCTCGATATAGGTTGATGTCTGATTGAGTATGCTTGAACTCATCCCTTGGGCTTCTGGTGTGGATAGTTGCCACTCATCAGTTGGCCAATAGTCCCTTTCGGTTGCACTCACTTGAGCAGGGACCATAAGGAATGTGCCAAGTAAAACTACGATCAGTACAGATAGTACCCGTTTCTCCCGCATGATCCGATACCCGTCAAACCCAGTGAGTGGAACAAATTAAACCGTGTGATTGGCGTAACCACTTCGCGGCTTACGCAGTGATATGTAGGACTACAGAAAATACCTGTGTCTGTCCAAGAACTCCTGTCGTTTAGCACGATTGAATGACGAGAGACTCTGCATGTGGGAATCCTAGTTCACATCTTAACCAATGCTTCGAGTGTAGCGGCTTTCTCATCTAGAAATCCCAAACCGGGTTGTTTCGCAAGGGTCCGAACTTCCTTCATCAAATCTTCAGCCTCGGTTCCTCGTTCCTGCATCAGACGCAACTCAGCCTGCAGTAGAAGGAAGAAACCTCGAATGCCTGGAAGTTCCTTCTTAGTGACTTCTTTTTTGAAACGTTCCATCCACTTACCTGAATATTCAGCTGATTTGTTATCCTCAGTGACCTCGAGCATGGATAGCTCACACTCGGATAGTCTGAGAAGACAGGAGTTGATTCGGCCCTGGGCACCTAGTCGGTCTACAATCTCTAGTGAACGTTCAAAACTCTGCATAGCATCAATAAACCGTTCCTCTGCCATCTCTAGCATTCCTGTGACTAGGTAGCTCTGTTGGAGGAGTAATTCATTCGCAACCTTAAGGGCCATTTGATGACCGGTCTCCAAATCAGCTTGTGCTTCCGCAAGACGTCCCAGACGTATGTAAGCCTTTGATCTTTCAAAATAAGAATAAGGCAAATCCTTTGGCTGAGTTTTAGAAGTTATAATACCTGCATTCGCCCACTCTAGAGCAGCTTCACCGTCACCTATCTCATTATAGCTGTATGCAATATTGCGAGGCATAACTCCCATTGATAGTTCGTGAATTTTCTCATTTAGCTGAACACAGGCCTGTTGCTTTTCTATGGCAAAGTCATATTCACCGCGAGTTGTGTGAATCATACTCTGAAGATTATTCAATTTAGCCTCTAGGCTAATCCAACCTAGTTCTTTACTTAGTGTCATTGATTTTTCTGAAACCAACATAGCCCTCTGTACATCGCTTTGGGAAAGTCCATACGACAAATACCGCATTGCGTAGGCAGCAATCACGACGTCTTCATGTTCTAGCGCATGCTTGATTGTTTGTTCATTATATTCGATAAACTTGGCAAAGTCAGTATACATATACTGAAGGGATTGCAAAAGTGTAAGCTCGTGCTGAAAGATGGATAGGGACTCAT
>JAEOST010000187.1 GCA_016840245.1 Candidatus Thorarchaeota archaeon | reverse complement strand
ATTCCTGGTAATCCCCAAGTTTTCGACATGCTTGTGAGTCTGATTGCATTTGGGCTCATTGTATCGGCAAGTGGATTAGGTTCATCAAACATCTTGTCTCGATAGTTCTCATCCAACATCAGATACGCACCCGCATCTTCTGCTATCTCAATTGCCTCTTTGATCTCATCCCTTGTGATGACTGATCCTGTCGGATTCCCCGGATGTGTCAACGTTATCAGCTTGGTGTTCGGTTTGACGAGTTTCCTCAACACATCCATGTTTGGACGAAAGTCATCTTCCCACTTCAGTTGGAACAGTGATAGGTCTCGCCCAAGAGACCTGGCCACCTGGTAGAGTGAAGGATATGTGGGATGTTCCACTATCATGTGATCCTTTGGTCCAACAAGATGCGCAATGACACAGAAATTGGACTCACTCGCCCCAGTTGTAACAGCAACATTGTCAAGTCCCTGCCCTGCATACTGCTTGGCAATTTCTGACCGCAGGTCTGGATGTCCGAGGTGATATCCGTATCTCAAATCCACGTCATCAAGATTTAGATCAAGTTCTTTGAGTGAGAAGAATTTCATCCCTGACTCGCCGATGTCGCATTCAACTTCAAACTGGTATTCATCAAACCAGATTTCCAAAGGCATCCGTTCGAATGGCATTTCACAAACCCGACAGACTGACAGGGTTCCTGAGATAAATAGATTCGTGAACACTCCGATTTATCCTGTCCTAATCGTACTATTGATAAGGAACTGAGAAACCGAGTGTGCACAATCAGACTGGTGAGACTTGTTGACCTTTCGTATACTCGTAGTAGATGATGAACCTGCCATACACGAGGTCCTACTTGTCTATCTGAAACGTTTTCTTGATGACTTCGAGCTCGTGTCTGCACTGTCTGGTGATGAAGCGATTGACAAAGCAGGTCAAGCTCAGGAACAGGGCAAGCCTCTCGATATCGTTCTGATGGACTTGAAGATGCCTGATATGAATGGCCTCGAATGCACACGGAAGCTTGCAGAGATTGGAGTGAAGAATGTTCACCTTCTTACGGCCTATTTCGATCCTGAGTCTGCAAAGCAAGCAGTTGACGCTGGCGCGAAGGGTGTCATTCGTAAGAGTGAGGGGTTCAAGTCAGTTGCTAAGAAAGTTGCTGACATGATTCGCGGCACGAGAGAACCCAGTCCTCAATTTACTGAATAGCATATGACAAAATGCTTTAAGATGAAGAGAACCCTCGTTATTTCTAAGCGTAATAGTTGGAGATGGATGATTAATGAAACGCTCACCTTCACGCCTATTATTCATTGGATTCATGGCATTGTTTTTGGTCATGATGGTCGGAGGCTATGCAACATCTGTTGATGCTCAGTCGCCAGCAAGTGATTGGATCAGTGATCCTCACGATCGGCTTCATGTACTAATCGAAATTGGTACAGATCAGAATGTCAAACATTATGATCTAAACAATCCATTAACACTCGATATGGAGAATCCTATGCCCCTCCATATGGAACTCATAGCTAATGGTTCTCAGACCTTGAACATGAGTGGTTCTATCACATTCTGGTATCAAGGAATTGCGCTATTTCCAATTCAGATTATAGATCCTGATACAAATTCAACATGGGTCATGGTTGATCCTATGTCGCCAGTTGATCCAATTGATGCAGAAATAGATTTTTCGCAAATGATGTCGCTTGGACCAATCGATTTGGCTACAGGTGTGTTTGAAGCAACAGTGGATTTCAGATACTATGTTGAGGGTAACTCGACAGTCAATCTGGTGCAACACCAGTTCTCATTCCTTATACCAGCAGATCCTTTCAGTGTAGTAACATCTGTTACAGGAATCTCTGCAATCGTAGCCACTGTAGGTGCAGCATCTGGAATTGGTCAGAGTATCTTCGCCCTTTGGGATGGTCTGAAGACCGCCTACAAACTAAGAGGTCTTCAGAAGAAAGCATCTGAGCTCCGTTCATTGCCAAACCTCACAGTGCTCAGTTCGTTACCTCTTCTCTTCACGATGCTTGACGGTTTGAAAAAGAAGAAGAAGAAGGATGGACGAGAAGACAGTGGAGTGAGTGAATACATCGTTCGACAGAGACTTAGAGAAGTTGCTCCAGATGCTTGGCAGGTGGATAAGTGTCCTAAATGCAAGAAGGACTGGAACAAGAAGCTAGATATGTGTAAGAAGTGCAACTTCACACAGGATGATGCTCGTGCCGAGTATGCCAATCTTCTTGCTTCCAAAGTCCCCGCGGCAATTCGATGGTTTGGTAAGAAGAAGTCTTCTGATGTGAAGACCCTTGCAAAGAAGACCAAATCAACCCAGTACAATGCTGGTGTCATTGCCGCTGCAATGGTTGACACCAATGTAATGGAGATCACCAAGGTAGGAACTCCGCTACGTAGTTTCGTTATGAATATCGCAGGTCTCGCATTCCTTGTTGTAACCTGGCAACAGCTGCTCGGAGACAGTTCAAGTCAATGGCAGACTACCATCACCCTTATGGGTGCAGCAATGTCACTTGCTCTCATCGTCGCACTGTACGTAAACAGGAAGGCTCAGATAGAGAAGTTCGTTGCAGACCAGGAAGCTGGAAAGAAGATGCTGCCTACTGAAGAGGAGGCCGCAGCAGAAACCGAAGCTGAGGAAGCTGAGGAACCAGAAGAGGTTGAAGCGGAAGAGGTCGAAGAATCCGAACCAGAGGAGGACATCCAGGATACAACCGATGAAGATGATACTCCTGAAGAAGAGTCGGTGGAAGTAGCTGAAGATGAACCCGAAGAGTTCTCTGATGAATTAGAAGAGTCCTCTGAGGATGAGGATACTTCCGAAGATGAAGAAACTGACTAGTCTCGTTATAGAATATTAGCGGCCCGAAGTAGGGCCGCTTTCATTCTTTTCTACACTTCAGTTGGTGCAGCTGGAATCCTGCCTCTTGACATCTTGCTAAGGACCTGAATGATCTTGGATGAGATGAAAGGTATCACAACCAAGAATGCTACTGGAAGTAGGATGATTATTCCAAGCTCCCAGCTAGCAAGGAAGTCCATACTCATCACTGTTGTAGCTCCTACGACCACGAGGAACATCAGGAACTTGATTCTGATTGACGAGCTGAGCCTACTGACCATTGAGGTCTTTTCATCCTGCACAATACTTTCAGGAGTACCTGCCTCTTCCATCTTTGTGAGTTTCTTGAGACCTTTGCTCACCTCTCTATAGAGGTTCACAACAACCACGATGATGGATGAAAGGTACGCAGTGAAGATTGTAGTCATAATGGTAGGAATGACTATGTCTCCGAAAGCAAATGTCTGGTCTATGATGAAGGCTTGGAACCAGTTGATCTCTACTCCATAGAGAAGTATCAGTACAATCACTACTGGGACAAACACCAAGTGCCAGAGACCTAGAACCATCCTCTTTCTACTCAGTTTCCGCTGTACAAGAACGGCTGACATGGCGTCTCTGTAAAGCCATAGGCCATACAGGAGAACTGAAGCTCCAAGGAGGGCAACCGTGAGTATTAGTGCAAGTCCATAGTTGCCAGCCTGGTACATTCCGTATGATGAAACCAGACCGAGACCACTCGCAATCACGATCACAAGATACAACCTATCCATGTTTCGAACTGATTTCTTCAGTCCTTCCTCAGATTTGTCTTCCACACGCATCGAAGCTGACATTCTGAAATACACCACCATACCAATCATGCTCAGAAGGAATGAAGCTCCTGCTCCAAGACCAATTGTATCCGCAGAAATCATCGAGAAGTCCGGAGTTGCTGGTTCTATGTAGACCTGCGCCACTTTTGATGATGTCAATGCATATTGTCCCACAGCTTCTATTGTGACATTCATCAAACCATATCCCTCAGTCATTGGGATGTGCTCAATCATGGTGACATATTCACCCAGCTGGTCTCCTGGGTATGCTAACATAGGTGGCAGGTTCATCATGTGCACATACAACTCAAGTTCTGGAACTGGATTGCTATGCCCATCAACGGCCATAACTGAAATGAAAAGTGGTTGACCTTGGACTGGTTCCTCTGGACTGAAAGATACGAAGAACTCCAAATCATCTAAATCACTCATGACATCGAATTCGACCTCTGAGATGAGATCTCCAACAATAGCGGGTGATTGGATTCTTAGTTCGAAAGTCTGGTTACCTAACCCTAGATTCATTGAATACACGAAAGAGTAACATCCAGGAACTGGACTTTCGACAAGCTCGAATCCTCTTGGACCACTTACCAAGGTCACTAAAGCTCCTTCCATGGGAGCATCATACTGATCAGTGATATTGAACCACGCCGACACCATTTCATCCTGAAAGACAGTATCCGGAAAGTCAGTCTCAACTATCAACGTGTCCGCTGGAATTTGAACTGAGATTGGTCTCTCTCTCTCTCCAACATCCAACCCAAATGGATGTACTGCAGTTGCAGAAGCTAGATGGATTCCTGCATCGATATCAACCTCTGGATAATCTACGACATAAATTGGTCCAGTTTGGATCGCCGCTTGACCCACTCCATCAATTGCTATCGTTACAGTCGCATCTTCAACAACTCCCTCGAGGTTGTCTAACACCCAGACTGCAATGCTCATATTCTCCCCTTGATTGATGAACGGGGGTGCGTCGATTGCTACGTGCAACACAGTCCTGATGGTCACAGCATCCACGAATGTGTGTTCATACGGATGATAGTATCCATTATCAATTGTCACACTAAGGTTAGCTATTCCAATCGGCCAAGTTGCATCGGTGACGGCCCTGTATTTCATCGTAGCCCAGTCGAAATAGAACCCGAAGGTGTCTATAATGTGACCTTCACCTGTGATGTGGTGAGCGCTCATATAGACCGAAGCATCATCCACGATTTCACCATAGATGTTAGCCACAGTGACATTCGCCCAAAAGGCATCACCCTGCACGATGTCCGGATCACCATATTCAACTAGTACGTCGAGGACATATTGACTGTCAAGATTCCGAACAGCACCTACAGTGTAGCTAGTGACTCCTGCAAATGGAAATGCTGCGATCTCAACACCAGGTGTCTGCTCGATGTTATCTAGAACCAGAGGATTGTGGACCTCTCCTACAACAACTGTCCACTCAACTATTCCGTCAAATGAAACTTGAGTGAGTAACTCATCCTGGTCTGTGAAGAGGATCAATTCATCCAATGTGTCGCCATCAAAGTCAGCTACAATTGCACTGAGTGGGGTTGCACCTGTTATCTGTGTTGTCCAAATGACTGATAGAGTTGATCCGGGGTCAGTGAGTATCAACTCCCCTTGAGGAATAGTGATGAACAACTCATCTGAACTATCTCCATTTACATCAGCTGGGTAGATGAATGCGAGATCTTGATGTGGTAGTTCGTAGGTTGGTGTGCTGTTCAGATTGGTTGTTGTGCTATCAAAGATGTACACTCTTCCAGTGGGATCGGTAGCATCCCAGTAATTGAAAGCGGCAACGAATTGGTCCTCACCAGTTGTAGCATCGTGAAGGCTCTGTATACCAACGGGATCCTGGTTGGTATAAGCACTGAGACTGATGTCAAGTGAATGTGAGAACACCAAGTCTGTGGTATGAATATCAATCACTTCGTTTCCCCTGATGATAGCAATGTGCCCGTTTGCAATCGCAAAACCTCTGACTCCATATCTGCCGTCACTCTCATGATGTAGATTTTGAGTGGTCCATGTCAGATCTGAATCCATCTTTGCGATATGCATTGGAGATGTATCCGAGACCAAGAACAACTCTTCATTTCCATCCCCATCGTCATCGAACACTCCAAGATATTCGAAGCTCTTGTAAGGTGTTGGTGCTGTACCATTATTCATGAGAGTGAATGTGCTCCCATGGAAGACATTGTATCTCAGATGTCCACCTGAATCCCAGTGATAGTCTAGAACGATGATATCTGCGATATTGTCTCCGTCTAGCACCGCTGTGAACACAGCGTAATTGTCGAAGGTGAATTTGCCTGGATTGCCTACTTCCACTGAATCAAGTACGTCTCCAGTTCTGGAGTATTTGACAAGTGACAAGTCGTCATCTCCAAAATACCTCTCGAGGGTGTAGATGACAGGACTACCATCAGAAAGATTGCCGATGTCTGACTGATGGAATTTCCTGTTAATATGGTTCGTGAAGGACTTGTCT
>JAEOST010000186.1 GCA_016840245.1 Candidatus Thorarchaeota archaeon | reverse complement strand
TAGCCATGGTTTGGAAACTCTGTCAGACCTCTACCATGTACCCATTGCAGAACTAGGACAGATACCCACAATTGGTACTGCTGTTGCAGTTTCTGTTAAGCAACAACTTGGAATTGAGGTTAGTGATATACCTACAAGCGATCCAGTTGAGGAGTCCGAAGGCAAAAGCAACGATCCAAATCAAATGCTTCTTGCCGACTTCGATACATCAGATAGTTAGGTCCAGAATATTGGTTCCAGATACTCCCGTAGCAAATCTACCAGTGATTCAGTGTACTCTATACTCTTGTCGCTCTCTGAATAGGAATCATCATATTGAGTGACCTCAGCTCCAGACAGTTCCTCCATTAAGATTTGAGACCCACGTCCATTGATTTCAAGGTTATACCCACCCTCCAGAAAGAATGCGATATTGCCATTTGCAACTTGCTTAGCAATATTGTGTAATTTCTCATTCATCATGGCTAGACCAGATGTACTCAGACCAAGAGAAGTGAGTGGATCAGTATAATGGCAATCAAAGCCCACTGAAACCAGTACGAAGTCCGGATTGAATGACTTCGCAATAGGTTCTATAATTTCCTCAAAGGCATGTCTGTAAGACTGGTCTCCAGCATTGGGATACATTGCTAGATTCACGTTGTATCCTCTACCGTCACCATCACCAAGTTCACTTGGAAAACCAGATCCTGGGAATAGTGTACGCCCATCCTGATGTAATCCAACATACAGGACTTGATTGCTTGAATAGAATGTATTCTGAGTGCCGTTACCATGGTGAGCATCATAGTCTACAACTAACACCCTCTCAAGACCGCGCTTGTCAACTAGGTGTTGTGCAGCGACGGCAATGTTGTTGATAAAACAGAATCCAAAGGCTCTGGAATACTCAGCATGATGTCCAGGAGGTCTGCATAGGACATAGGCATTCTTACTTGTACCATCGAGGATGCGGTCAGCTGCCATGATACTGCCTCCTGCAGCCAGAAGGGAAGCCTCGTAGGTGTATCTGTTTGAGGATGTGTCAAGTGTGAATATCCCGCCACCCTGTTCGGACTTATTGCGAAGGTCTTCTAGGTACCCCTTTCCGTGCAGGGGATAGATTTCCTCCAACTCAGCTTCTTTTGGGGTCACAAGGGTCACATCTGACTCTTCTAAGAGACCGCGTTTTTTGATGAAATCCATTGCAGTTCTTAGACGATCGGGTGACTCGGGATGTCCAGGACTCAATTCGTGTTTCGTGAAAGTTTCGTGAAAGACAAGATCGGTAGTCATTAGATTTGATACTTGTATACCGGGTCTTGTAAATGAATCGATTTGAAATTACTTGGAACACGTGTTCTAGTAATTCTTCTTTGTAACTAGAGCCAACTGACCCTTGACAACGTTTATTTTGGATTCGAATAACGACTCAATTGCTCATGGGTCGGTAGTCTAGCTTGGTATGATTCTTGCTTGGGGTGGTATCGTCCTTTGGTCGATATCCCAACCTGCAAGAGACCGGGAGTTCAAGAGTCTACAGGATTTCCCTGTTGGCGGGTATTCTCCCCCGGCCCACCATTTTTCAACTATTTATCCAGTCTATTTCCCAATTATTTCCCAAAGGGTTTCGTATATGGCACCAGAGGGTGTGAGCGTACTCTTTGTCATTCGTATTGCATCCACTGTCATCGTTCCTACAGACTCGCTATCCAGTGATTCGAGATTCCTGATGACTGCATCCCGGTCGCGCACAGCTATTACTCTAGCAATCGTGGCATGAGGTGTGAACTTCTTGTCGCGGGGGTATCCTAAATTACCAAGTATATCATCGGTCTGGCGTTTCAAGTTTGATAAAAGATCTGCATTATGTGTCACACCAATCCAAATTACTCTAGGACGCCGGATATTAGGAAATGCTGATACTCCCTTGATTTCAATAGAAAATGGGCTGAATTCTAAGCATTCCAGTTCTGTACGCATTTTATCAAGTTTGGTGATTGCTGTATCTCCAAAGAACCTCCAGGTGAAGTGTATATTGTCACGCTCTACGATTTTCATCTTTGCTGCAGTTTGGTCCAATTTTTGCTGTATGTAGGAGATTCTTGAAAGTAGGTCTGGACTCTCAATATCTATACTAAGAAATGCCCGTACAGTTTCTGTCATTGTTTCAACCTAGATTAACCTTGTACATAACCCCAATATTATAGTGACGTTGGTTGGTCCTAAAGTTACTCTTAAAGGGGAAACAAATGACGTGAGGGTGGTGACACGATAGAAGTTGACAAAACGCAAGGATTTAGGAGTCGAGCTTCCTTCGGCTTCAAGAGAAACATCAAAGCAACTTTCTCAAAAGCAGAGATTCGAAGTTCCTTCGACGAAACTGGTGGTATTGAAAGGTGCTTCATTGCCCTTCCGCCTCAAAGGAGATCCCAAATCAGTAGGTGTAGAAACCGACAATGAGGAATTGTTTCAAGACTATGCAAAGGAGCAATGGATAGGAACAGTACTCAGGAAGGGTATGTTTCTATTCGATAAGTTTGTTATACCAGACTTTGCATTTCAAGTAGTTGAGGTTGAACCTGAGGGGTCAGTGATAACACAAGACACGGTTGTACGTCTTGAATCAGACATCTTTGCTCAAACTAGTTCAAGTCACCGTATCACTCTGAATGAAGTAATCGGACATGATTCTGTAAAGAAGAAATGTAGATTGGTTCTCAAATATCTGCAAGATCCATCTCAATTCGGAGAATGGGCACCCAGAGCAGTGCTATTTCATGGTCCACCGGGTACAGGAAAAACAATGACTGCAAGTGCCCTTGCAAACGAAGGTGAAGCACGGATATTCTTAGCAAAGGCTTCAGATTTGATAGGTATCCATGTTGGGGATGGAGGAAGAAGAATCAGTGCGGTATTTGAAGAAGCAAGAAAACAAGCTCCAAGTATCATTTTTGTTGATGAATTAGATGCCATCGGGTTGTCTCGTACATTTCAGGCAATTCGTGGTGATGTATCGGAAGTGGTGACTGCACTACTAGCCGAACTCGATAAAACTGGTGACGAGTCAGGTGTGGTTGTAGTTGGTGCAACGAATGCCGTTCAGATGATTGATCCTGCAATCCGGTCTCGTTTTGACACAGTGTTTGAATTTCCCTTGCCAACTAGCGAAGAACGTATGAAAATACTTGAATTATATGCACAGAAACTTCCAATTCCATTGAATGCCAGGTTAGAACTAATTGTTGCAAAGACTGAAGGATTGTCAGGAAGGGACCTTCGAGATCGTATCTTGAAAGAAGCATTGCATGAAGCAATCTCAGAAGAGTTGGACTGCATAGATGAAAGTATAATCCTTCCAATTATAGAGAAACTTGGAATAAAGAAACATACTGTTGATTATGCGGTATAGTAAGGCGGCAGTCTACCACAAAGTGGATATGTCATGGTCACGGAGAACGGATTGATGAAACTGGTCATAATTTCAGGAATGCCAGGTGCGGGAAAGAGCGAACTCGCTGATGCATTTTGTAGAGCTGGGATACCAGTGATTATAATGGGGGATGTAGTGAGAGAGGAGGCTGTGAGTAGGGGTCTTGATCCAAATCCAGACAATACCAAGAAGGTAATGTTGGATTTAAGAGAAAAAGAGGGTCTTGGGGCTATTGCCATTCATTGCCTTGGCAAGCTGAACAGTACTGATTCTAATGTAGTGGTGATTGAAGGCTGCAGAAGTATTCATGAGATTGATGTTTTCGATGACTATGCAGAGAATGTGACCGTCATCAGTGTACATGCTTCTCCTTTGACTAGATTTGAGCGTTTACTTGCTAGGGGTCGTAGAGATGCGCCTCCTGATTGGGACACATTCAAAGAACGTGATTTACGTGAGATTTCCGTGGGGGTTGGAGGTGTCATTGCACTTAGTGATGTAATGATACTCAATGAGAATACAATCGAGGAACTTCGGAAGGTGTCCGAGAGAATCGTACAGAGGTTCCTGTAGTATGCAAATCACCGTTAAATGCCCCATATTTCCAACAGAGGATTTAGACCGCGTGAGAAAGGCCATATCCAATCTATTTGTTGAGAATGATAATGAACACAAAAAGACGGATGAAATGCAGGAGTTAATCTTGGTTTCTTCAAAACGGGATACACTTGAAGAACTCAGACAGTTGATTCATGATTTACGAATTATTGATGCTGTACGATCGCGAATCAATTCAAACTGGAATGGAGTTGAAACCCTGATTCGTTTTGATAAACAGGCTGCTTATACCGGAAAATTGAGACTCATTGACGATTCTGAAGAAAATCCACCACTAGGATGTATCGAAGTACATGTAGAATTCGATACTGAAGAAAAATTTGAGAAGTTTGTAATGTGGTTTGTACCACCTACAAAGGATGGACGAATAGTTGTCAATTAGAGTGTGGCACTAACTATCTCCCGTATTAGACCACTGTGTACTGGGACTCTAAGTGTGTGTATCAAATTAAAACCAGCATGTCTTACAATTTCAGGTATATTCATATCTGAGCTACTACAGATACATAGCCGACCGTTTGTGGCCAAAAGATTAGTTGCCATTGTGAGTAATTTTTCAACTAAATCTTTTGCCAGAGAGCCACGAGTAGAACTGGACCTACCATATGGAGGATCTGTAACTATGGCATTACAGCTTTGATCTTTTAATGGTAGATGACAGACATCTCCCTGAATCAAGTTGTAATCCTGTGTAGAATCACTTGTCAGATTGGTCTGTGCACCTCTTAACAGTCGCCAATTGAGGTCAATCCCAACAGGAATTGCGCCAATCGATGCTATTTCGCATAGGATTCCACCTCCACCACAGAAAGGATCAACTACAATGTCTTCGGGCATAACATTTGCCAAATTGCACATGATACGAGAGAGACTGGCATTCATCATTGAGGGATGAAAGAATGTTTTCTTCCCTGGTTCTCTAGCCCTGATATCCCTGCGGAGCTTAGATTCAGTAGATTTACAGACTAAGATTTTATCATCAAGAACTAATGTTAGTATCTTCACATCAGGATTTTTTGTCGACACTCTGGCTTTCGTTAAATCCCGAATCCTTCTGCCAAGATCTTTCACCATCTGATCCCTGAATTCGATTCTGCGGTGGTTTGTTAGAGAAATTGTACGCACAACAAAGCTTTCACTGGATGTTACACAACCCTGTAAGACACTATCTGGAATATCACCAAGCCCAGGATGAGATTCATGACTGACTGCAATGACCGACCCGGCCTCCTTCACCATTGCTGCCCTATCAAGTAGGAACGGTATCGGATTATCTGTTGCTTCAATTTGCGCTAATCGTCCACTCCATTTTATCCGAACTTGGAAGTCTAACAATTCAGCTAATGTAGCTAGTTCAGCCCTACCCAAATCAGTAGTTTCACCAGAGAGGAATGCAAAATACTTGGACAAGTGGCATCACTACTCGTAGGTGAGGAAGTCCTCTCCACCTGCTAAGACTCTCTGTATCCCACCATAGAGTAACTCAATTCCAGTCATTTGTTTCGCAGACACTGCAGTCATACTAGGTCCTCCACCCATCTCTTCTAGCATTATTAGAATAGATTTGGAGTATTCACGAACTAGTCCTTCTGTTGTGGCATCGATTGCCTCCTCAATAGTATAGGGCTCAGAAGACCATGTTTCAATAAGTTCTACCTCCTCTGGCATCAGAATATCTGACTTACTGAGAACATTCAGTTGAGGTAGACCAAAGCGTATACTGATTGAAAATCCTAGTAATAATGATGAGAGGTAACCTGCAGCTGTACGTGCAATATTGGAGTCAAGAAGATAGAGTGAAACAGTAGGATCGGTACCAGATAGACTAGATACCATGAGGGGCCCTGAGTTACGGTATGCGAAAAGCTCCATTTGCCCTGGACAGTCTACTAACACATACTCTCTGGCAGTATCGAAAATTTCCTCTCGGAGGTCGTCCACATGACCTATTGCCATATCAAGCGAGGCAACAAGTGCACCGTTTGGTCCTAGACCAAACTGCTTCATCACTTCACCGTAGTCAACATACTCTCGAATGTCCACATCACTAGTATAGGGGGGACTTTCAACTCCAGGATCAAGATTAACCACGGTCACACTAAGATCCGATCCCACAAGCCATTTTTCAAGTGATGCTGTTAGGAGAGATTTACCAGAACCTGCTGTACCAACTAAGAAGACAAAGAACATTGGTCGAACCTATGCATGATGATTCGGTAGCCTCTTTGAGTTCTTCGGTAGCGATGCTTTCCTACTAGCAAGAGTACAAGTCCAGTGAGGATTCTTAGTGAATTGTATATGATGTGTCGTCAGTTGTCGTATTTTGTGTCGACTTTTGCGTAAGTCTTATCTGATATTAGTCAGGCTCTGCAGGTATGGACCAGAGTGAGTCGCTTCAACGGCTTGCTGAAACAATGGCAGGCGAAATTTGTCTTGCAGAGAATGACCCAGGTTCGATTATGAAACGATGGCGAGAACGATTTCAAATATCACAAAAACATCTGGCTAAGCATCTGGGTGTTTCGCCATCAGTAATAAGTGATTATGAGAGTGGCAGGAGAAAATCACCGCGAGTAGAAACCATCAAGAGATTTGTTGAAGGGTTGATTGAGATGGATGCTGCTGGTGGTGGTAGAGTTGCAATGGCCTTAGAAAAGTTGATTTCACCAGAAATAGCATCAGATGCAATACTTGACAGCCGTGAGTTTGGTATACCTGTCCCGGCCAGATTGCTCGTTGAGAAGTTGGATTGCAAAGTCCTCACTCACAAAAGTTTGCTTGAGCGAGATATCTATGGATATACTGCATTAGACAGTGTGAAAGCGATTGTTACACTAACGCCTCAGCAATTGCTTCGTCTCTATGGCGGTACAACTCAAAGGGTCGCTATTCTAACAAATGTTTCAACAGGACGGTCTCCGATGGTTGCCATAAAAGCAAGTCAAATAGGAACTTCTGTAGCTGTAAAACCTGCTGTAGTGATTCTTCAGGGTGTTAAGGAATTGGATCCTCTTGCAGTACGGATCGCAGATAGTATTCATCTGCCCCTCTGCGTGTCACAAATAGATTCTGCGGAAACTATGGTTCGTGAATTAAGACAATTTGACCCTAAGATATAGTGGAGTAATTAGAAAGATGAAGCTGGACTTCGTAATGGAAATGAATGATCCTATTCATGGATTTATTGGTCTTACAGAAATTGAGAAACAGATAATCGATTCTGAACCATACCAGAGACTGCGTAGAATCAAGCAACTGTCTGGAGGTCATTTCGTATATCCTACAGCAGAACATACACGATTCGGTCATTGTATTGGAGCAATGTTTCTAGCTGGACTAACTGGTAGTCGATTACTGGACCAGATGGGGTTAGGCAGCGATGAGCTTCAGGAAGTTAGACTTGGTGGTCTCCTCCACGATATGGGTCATGGGCCATTTAGCCATGTGTATGAGGAGGCATTAATTGAGCACCGTGGAATGAATCATGAAGATGTCACTGAGTGGATTATACTTGAGAGTGTAGTAGGGGATATGCTTGAAAATGGTGGGGTGTCGAAGAAACGAATAGCAGACTTGGTTCGTGGGCGTCGTATCACCAAGAATGATGCAGTAATGAGTGGGATTGTTGCTGGTCAAGTAGATGCAGATAAGATGGACTATCTGATCCGTGATTCGTTTTATTGTGGTGTTAACTATGGACTTGTGGATATCCATCGCCTAATTCAGAGTCTAGATGTGTCAAAAGATAATACGTTGGAGTTCGACATAGCTGCACGTGGAGCACTTGAAGCATTTCTAGTAGCGCGTTATGAGATGTTTCTCAATGTATACTACCACAAAGCTGTCAGAAGCGTCGAGGTGATGCTTGTCAAGCTGATGAATGCTGCAGACAAAGCGCTGGGACTAACGAGCTTCTCAGAACCTGAGGATTTTCTAAAGCTAGATGACATTTCATTGGTATCTCAAATCAGAAGAATTGATCCCAAGGAGTCAGAAGAGGCGAAAGAGGCGGTTAGAATGATGGATCTTCTTGATTCAAGGGTACTGTACAAGTCTGCATTTGAGAAGGTGCTCCATACAGGAGATAGATTTGTTTCCAAAGTCCTGACTAAAAGCAAGGTCAGAGAGAGTATCCAAGAAGAGATTGCAGCAAGTGCGGGAGTTCCTTCGGAAGATGTCATTGTGGATGTTCCTACTCTACCATCTGTCCCCTATAATCCATTCCAGGTTGACCCAATGGAGATTAACGTTTTCGAAGTTATTGAAGGAAAGAAAGTACGACGTAATCTTTCATATTATTCCAATATAGCAGAGATGATGAAGGGTTATTTTGATGTCATTCGTGTTTATACCTCACATAAGCATCGTGCTAAGGTGGGAAGAGCAGCCCGTGAGATATTCCAAGAGGTCCCAGATGCAGCCATGATTCACATGTGAGTGGTATTTGTGGTCTGATTGTCATCATCTGCCACTCTGTGTGGTGATTATATACCATCTTCTAATACTCTATGTTAGACTGAAACTACACTTGGGGCTGAGCAAGTGACCGAAGACCTGAATGAAACATTGCAGAATATAAAGATGATTTCTGGTGTTGAGAATGTTGTCTTAATTCAGAAAGATGGATTACCAGTTGCTAGTGCTGGTGTCTGGTTTAGTAAAGAAGAGGTTTTCGCAGTTGCATCTTCCACATGTGCGATTTTTGGAGTTGCGAAGCTGATCCATAGTAACTTCAAGTATTTGCTAATGGAGTCAGATACTTCGAAGGTATTCTTAGCATCATTACCTAATGATTCGGATTATTTCCTCACGGTAACAACTGCTCCTCGTGTTAATCTTGCTGCGCTATTCATAGAGATGAAGGATAGCTTGTCACGCTTGTCATTTCTATTACGACAACATGTTGATGGGAGACTGCCTCCACTTCGTTCGTACAGTCTAGAAGAAACACAGCAGGTATTGAAAGGATTTGCAGTTGCAGAAGGCCGAGGTACAACCTATTCAATGTCAAGGTCTCTAATTTCACTTGACCGTTCCCAAGCACTGACCCTACGTGCATTGCTTCGACAAGTTCATGACAGCATTCCGAATATCGACTCTGTTTTTCTCTCACTGAGTGGTGGCGTACGTGTTTCACTCGAAGGATTCACAAATGATAGATTGGCTGCGATGTCATTTGCATTACATGATGCATCAGAGAGAGTCATCAAAACTTTGCGTAACAGTTCACTTCAGACTGTTCTGTGTGAAACAGAAGATACACGACATTTCATCTATGCTGTGCCTAATGGGGTGTTCAGTCTCTGGGTGGATAAAAACAGTCAGAAATTAGG
>JAEOST010000185.1 GCA_016840245.1 Candidatus Thorarchaeota archaeon | reverse complement strand
GCACTGTCAATATTATAGGTTGTTCTGCCATTCGAGTACCATAGTTATTGTAGCAGTACAGCGCATAGAATAAGACGACCCATGTTGCTGACATGCCTATCCCTTGATCGAGCATTGCATCAGTGTATTGGTTAAAGACTGGTTTGTGTAAAGCCGCCTCGTCTCCAAGTAACTGCAACTCATTCTTTCGCTTGCCAAATCCAAGAACCAATGCAAAGAAGAAAACTCCGATAATGAGCCAAGATGTGAATTCTACATTGATTAGAAATGTACCGGCAACAGCACGAATCACAAATCCAACAGCAATGATGCATACATCAACAATAGCCCATTTCCTCAACTTCCAGCTATAGAGTTGTGAATTTATGATGTAAAGAAGAACCATGAAGAAGAAGACACCATCAACCAGAGCAACTGAGAGTCCAATTGCAAACAATGCAATGGCAAGGACAAGAGCTGTACTCGTTGACGCTTTCCCAGATGGCAATGGACGTTCCTTCTTCTCTGGATGTGCTGCATCTTTCTCAACGTCGAAGATATCATTCAGGATATAACCAGCACTAGAAACTGCACAGAGTGATAGAAATCCGATAATCAATGGGGGATAATTCACCCAATTGAAAACTGCAGCCTCTATCCATGGAGATCCGGGTTCAGGAATCCCTGCAAAAACCACAGCAATGAAGACCAAGAGGTTCTTGTACCACTGGTGGGGGCGCATTAGTCGCAGATATGCTTTGAGTGCCATTGTAAGATGCTCCTATTTCTTTGGTGAGTAAGACTTCCAGAGTTCACCCCATTCGGTTTCCTCGAGGAACCACTTTACCCATTTCTTTCCTTTAAGGGGTAACCATAGTCCATCATGATAGAGACCGGATAGCTGAGTTGGTAACCACATGAGTGGAGACCTAAACATGAAGGTTTCCATTCCGGGAAACTTGAGAAATCCACGGTTCCATGTGATTACTGGACTCTTACCTGATTTTAGATGCAGGTTAGGAAGGTCCTCCCAGGACTCGAAGTCTCCAACAAGCTCAATCTTATCAGGGTCAGACTCTCCAAGACCGAGCTCACTCGCTATCTGAAGCTTGTGTACAAACTTCTGAGGGATACCCATCAATCGGGTCTGAACGGTATCAGCAGCAACCATATCATTGGTCGCAATAAGCAGGTTACCAATCTTGGGAATCATTGTTCGAGGTCCAGGTCCATCTCCTACAACTGAACCATCAGTCAGTACAAACTCGGAATTAGAGATTGTCTTCTGTACAAGGAGAAGATCAACTAGAACTTCGTGAATCTTGAGATGAGCAAGGTGACGTTTCTTTGTCAAGTACAATCCAAAAGAGTCCTTAAGCGCCCCAGTCATCTGTGTATGACCGTGGGTCTTGATAGTGGGAAGGTGGATGATGTTTGTATTGAATATCTCTTTGGGAGCAACAACCTCTCCGAATATCTCTTCAAGAGCCAGCGTCTTTTGTGGGAGTTCAACATCAACATACTCAGCCTTGATTAGAGGGAAGAACTTGATCTTGTGTTTCTTTATCACTGGATACCAGTTATTACCATGAGTTCCAGCATAGATGTTTGTCACAACGGTCTCGTTCTCAACAGCTTGGATTCTCCTGTTGCTAAACCCATCAGCGATCATCTTGCGAAGAAGACCGTCGAAGATGTATGGATTTGTTGAGCATGCAGGATAGAACTTGCTCCATGATAGGTTAAGCTTGATTGAAGTGATAGCATCCTTAGAAACGTGTTTAGTGTAATCAGCCAAATCCATGATTCGAGCGATATCATCATAGACTGTATTTGGGGATGTCTTTACTACAGCTACCTTTGGCATTATGCTCAACACCTAATCTCAATGAACAACTATTGACATTCGTAACGTTATTATCATGCTCTCAAGACCACCTTATGAAGATACCCAAATGTGAAACGTTGTACCTGCTAAAATAATGGTACTGGTTCATATCGCAGATGGTCACCAAGACGTACAATCTTTGGATTGACTTGACCGTGATTGGCAGCACTAAAAACACTGACCAGTCGCCCATCAAAGAAGGTCTTGATACCCTCCTTGAAGACCTCGTGTGCTCTGAAGAATAACCTGAGATCCAAGTCCTCCATAAACCGATTGAAAGCAAATACCCCAAACCAAAGAAACCTACCTCCACGAAGACTCTTCTGAAATGTGTATTCAGCCTCCTTTGGATCGTTCCATACAAGTTGGCTTGCTATTACATTAGGGAAGTCAATGAAATGACGGTCAATAGACTGGAGTTGCTCAAGGGAATCAACCCCTCTTGGAACACCTCCATGACAAGCAAAAATCCCATTCTTACTTATAGCGCCCAATGGAAGTGTACTGAATGTTCCGCAATAGAATTCGAACAAATCACTGGAATGCTTGCTACGCACATCAGCTCTGAAACCATATTTAGATGCAACATCGTGTGATTCATGGTTTCCTCTCAAAACAGTAACTCTACCCGGGTAGGCTAACGCTAGTGCGAACACTAGATTCACAGTTTCTACTTGTGCGGGTCCACGATCTACATAATCACCAAGAAAAACCATGCTTAGATTTGATTCATGGAAAATTCGAATCACTGACTTCAGTGCTTCAAGGTCACCATGCAAATCTCCGACAAACAACACATTACGTCCAGAAATCTCGACAATGTTATCCTTATCGTGATGTAAGGTTGAGGTTGCTTTTAATAACTCAATGATTTCGTCCTCACATAGATCCGTTCGCCCATCAACAACCTCTCTAGCTAGATTCACAAGATACACCTACTTACCTATTGAACTCAAGTCCATCCTAGTGCCTTAAACGCCAAATCCACAGCATCCTTTGCGTTATCAGCAGTATAAACAGAATCGTTTCGTCGCTCATCAATCTTCTTTCCAGCCATCTGGGCGGCCCAACCACCAGAGTTCTCAAGCGCTACAATCGGACGATCAGAGAACCAAGCTATTGCTATCTCGCTCAATGTTCCAGCGGAGCCAGCAATTGCTATGACTGCATCACCACTTTTTGCTACGAGAAAATTTCGACCATAGCCCATACCAGTAGGAATGACAATGTCAACGTAATCATTTGAGGCATCCTTTGAATCAAAGGGAGTGATTCCTATCGTCAATCCACCATTTGTCTTAGCACCACGGCAAGCTGCCTCCATCACTCCGCCCATCCCTCCACATACCAGTGCAGCACCTCTGCGAGCTATCTCAGAACCAACCTCTTCAGCCAATTTGAGAACATCAGCGTCTGTCTCAGAACCCCCTATTACTGAAATCATCTGCATCCGCATTTCATACCAACCTCATGAGAATTATGTGTGAGGTCTGAGTGTTTCATCAAGCCGCCTCTTCAAGATATCGTAGGCAGAAGATGATAGTCGTCCATCCTTGACTCTCCTCAGTGCTACCTCAAGTAGATCATCTTTCATGACAATACCATTGTCAAAGAGTCCATCCATTATATCTCTCAAATCTCTATCACCAAGTATGAATCTCGAGCACTGAGATGCTTGATGAATCTGGTTCTCAACGTGTAGTGGAAGAGATCGAGTGGCGAGACCTTGAATCTTGGCCATCGTTAGTAAAGCGCGTTTGCCTAGTCCTTCTGATGACCAACCGTCATCAACTCCAACGATACAGATGTTGATGGAACGTTTGCAGTCGCGACTACATAAATCACAAAGTATCGGTTCAAATGTCGCATTTCCAGATGAGAAATCCACACGCATGAATCCCTCATTTAGAGAGATAAGGCATTCCAGTTTGCTCACATCCAAACTGCATGACCGAGCAAAGTCCTTGATCATGGTAACCTCCGCCTCCGTGTTCAAAGGTATGCCCAGTCTATCAGGTACACCTTCAAACTCTGGACAAGCTTCCTCAGGCAGTGATAACACCTGAATAGGAGATGCATCTCCTTGAGAGTAAACAATGCGATTGACAGCAATACGTATTGTCTCATGTACATCAGTTATTGAATGAACGGAAGTAGGTCTCTTGTAGTAATCACTCACTTGCTCAGCGAAACACTCTGCATCAGCTAAAGGACCAACTACTACGAACGTGACTGACTTACGACCATTATCATTCAAGATGGCATCAATCTGTGGAATGTGATCAGTCCCGTCCGAACGAATAATTACCAGTGCACTGGAATGGCCACGAACAAAAGTGGAAGTCAGACCCCTATAGCGTTCATTCAAAGGAACTGCCCAGAGTTGGAGTGTCACACTAAGAGTAGGAATAGGTTGGATGGTTGTGACGCCAATACTCACTCCAAGAGTAGAATACAAATGACAGGCGAGATTTTGTTGAACCACTTCGCTAAGATATCCAACCTGAAGTGGAGTATGGTTTCCAAGAATCAAGACTTTGTGAATTAGTCTTCTTTGAACAGTGCTTTCTGCACTTGCACTAGGGGTACTCACAGTATTACTTGCTGCAGGAACAAACTAAACCTTATTGGTCATGGTCAATTCACACCAGTTATATGATATTTACTGGAAGATTGCCAATCTAGGTGAGAGATTTGGTAATAATTAACAGAATAAGGGATGCTGTCAAAGTTGAGAGAGTAGGTTATTCAGCCAGCTATGTTTCAGACATTGAATTCTCTTCACTTATTTCTTCAGCAGGTTTCATTGTTGTGTCAATTCCTGCAGGCAAGACTACAAAACCTCATGCCCATGAACACATTCAGGAAGTATTCGTGGCAAACTCGCAGGTTAACATTTTCATTGACGGTACTCAGTACTTGTTAGAGTCAGGTGATGTTGTGCTCGTTGATCCTGGAGAATTCCATTCATTTCAAGCACCATTGGATTCGGATAGTAGTATTATAGCTGTTAAGGTTCCCAATATCAAAGATGACAAGGTTAGTGAAGTCTAAACTTCATTCATCATCATCAAAGGTATAACCAATCGAATCACTTGGGAGACCTCGAATACGAGACTCAGGCATGACTCTGTCAAAGAGGTGGTGCAGGTCATTCCATTCGTGATATCTTCTACGTCTACCGATGAATCCAGCAGCTGTTACGAGAATGAATGCAATCACTCCAGTAATCGCCATCTCAAGAGAAGAATCAAACATGTTTGAAGAGAGTGCAATAGCCAGAACAGTGATACCACTGATAACGACGACATTCAGGTAACAATCACAAGTGATACCTAGCTCCTGAGGTCCAAGTTGAAAGTCTTCGGGATCAGATCCCGGGGCACGATTGAGATAGTAATTAAATAGCATGGCAAAACTTATTCCGATTCCCAATACAAGAAGGAGGACTGGGTCCATTCGTTTTCACATCCGTTTAATTTACTACGCTTCAGCTTCTGGTTCAGCCATTTTTAGGCAACTGAATCCATATTCGCCTTCGATAGAGAGTTCAGCCTTCTCATCAGGTGAAACCATTAGCACCAAGGAATATTGTGTAACTGCAGCCTTTTCAGCTTTTGTTACGAGGAATTCACCCTTCGTGAGAGCAACTTTATGACCAGTTTTGAGACTCTTGAGTTCTGGATGCTGAGTAACATCGATGCCAATTCTGATCTGAAGTTTGTCATTTCGTACAACTAGAATGTCTTTCTTCTTCACGGTTACAAGAGAAAGAACATCCATCCATCCCTTAAGGTCGTCATGCAGTCCTTCTACAGGAACAGCCTTGTCCTTGATAGGAATATCCACGGGAGGTAGATTTCCTTGGACCTCATTAAGTATGGGAGTAACAGTGTCAGTAGTCCATCCTTTCTTAACAAAAGAACGAAGGGCATGTTCAGCAATCTTCTCTAGAGCAGGCTTTAGTCGGTCCTTGGAAGATGAGGAAATCTTGTAAAGCATCAGGAATGATGATGAGGCCCCCTCCTCACGTCCATATGCTACTGCTATCTTGTACGCATTAACTGCCAACTGCCACGCATTATCATGATCATCAAACTGGATACAATACTTGGCTATATCATTTAACAGAGCAATAGTGGTTCCTGCATGTTGAAGCTTGGTCTTACTGAGAGAGAAGCCACCCATGAATTTTCTTAGAATCTGCATAGTGATGTACATACCCTCAGAAGTAGCTTTCATCTCATCCAAGCCTGCCCTGTCAAGAAGACTGTCATAGAGACCGTAGTAGTAGTCTATCTCATCATAATCCTCACGAATAAGAGCAAGCACAATACGCACCATGAAGACAGACGCTTTCAACTCATTATTCGCAACAGGTGCGAACATAAGCAGACGAAATGCTTCATCGCTTACAGCAAGTGAGTCTTCTACTCCATCGCGTGTACCCCTATAGAGATGGCACATACTCTCAAGATAATAAAGAAACAATGTCAAGTCACTGGCGCTATCCACTAATGTCTGATGAGTATCGCTTTCGTTCGTGAGGGTTGACATAATCAGCAATCGTTCAATCTCATTTTGGACCGCTTCAATTTCATGGGCAAGTGTATCATAGCGTCCTTCCCTGAAATCATCGAACATCGTCGGTATATCAGCCTTGATGTCCTCTAAGAAGTCCAGAATGAATAATGACTGACCCTTTGATATCCTGCGGTCCAAATCTTCAGCAGGTCTCTTTACAGTTCGGAGAACACGTAGTGCATGATCCTCTATCATTCGAATTCTTGTAACAGGATCATATGACTCCATCCGTGAGATACTGTACCGAACTTCTTCAGAGTAGATTCTATCACGAATCTTTGCAAGCTCCTTCTTCAGAGAAGCATCATCGATTGATTCCATGAGTTCTAAAACAAATGCAGACCCCACAATCCCTTCAACATCTATCTTCAATTCCTGCATGGTGTTCAAGAGTTTCATGTCACTTGATACAACCTTAGAATCCTTAGCCCTCATGGCTGCAAGGACTAGAGACATATCATTGGCTTGAGGGAGAGAGCTCTCGGGTCGGTTGAGGCTCTCCATGAAGGCTTTGATATCCTTCATCAGAGTTTCATCGATGAGAATCATCTGTTCGACAGTTCGTCGGAGGTACCAACGTAGCTCTTGAAAGATCTGTCTAGTCACCCAAAGCTCCATGCCAGCCTTCTCTGCAGCGTCTCTAATTACAAAGATATCATTTGGCCTGTCTGAGAATCCGCTGATGAAGAAGTTGGCATCTAGGTAAACACGCATTCGAATTACAGCTCCTGATTATATGGGAAATTGTTGAAGCACTCTGAGGCTGCTTGTTCTACAGAGCAGCATTTGTCACCCATTAAGGTCTTTCGCTATGGGGTGTGAGTATCACTGGTTCTCTGTCAGTGATACGGAAAAAGGTTGTGCTACAACACCATTACTTCATGTTCAGCGAATAGCATCCACTTCGTTAGTCTTAAATCAGGGCCTAATTCCCTCCACGAAGCCAAGGAGATTGCATGATGAGTGTTCCATTGAAACCAACTATCAAAGAGATGTTGGACATAAAATCAGTAGCAATTGTGGGAGTATCTGCTCAAATGGGATATTATTGGGCTCATTCAATGCTCCAATGGGAACATGACCTTAACGTCTGGTTGGTTTCAAGAAGTGGAGGCGATGCGTTAGGACATAAAGTCTATGAGAGTCTCAAAGATGTACCAGAGAAAATTGATTATGCTATCATCGCTGTACCATTCAAGGCAGTGTCACAGGTTCTGATAGAAGCCGTCGAAAAGGGAGCTAAGGGTGTAACAATATTCACTAGTGGTTTCTCTGAGTTGGGTTCAGTTGAGGGGGAACAGCGAGAGAAGGAACTAAAAGATTTACTCGATACCTTGCCTGTCAGAGCATTTGGTCCCAACTGCATGGGTTTAATGTATCCAAAGATTGGTTTTGCATTCATGCCCACCGTCAAACGACTTAGTGGAAATGTTGGATTATTGTCCCAGTCGGGGGGTGTAGTTATCACCTCATATACTGCAGCAGTCGAGTCTGGAGTGGGGATAAGTAAGATATTCAGTTTTGGAAATGCAACAGATATCACACCTGATGAACTAATTGATTATTTTGAACACGACGCAGATACTGAAGCAGTTGGAGTCTATATTGAAGGTACGAAGGATGGAGAGAGTCTACTAAAGAGTTTGAGTAGTCTAGCAAGGGCTAAACCTGTAGTAGCACTCAAGGGAGGAAGATCGCGAGCTGGAACTAAAGCGGTATCTTCACATACTGGAGCTCTAGCTGGAAATAATGAAATTTGGAATGCAGCTTTTCGTCAGGCCAATGCAACGCAAGTTGACACGCTTGAAGAACTCATTGCAACACTAAGTGTCTTCTCGAAGTGTCCTCCACCAAAGTCAAGAAAGACAGCAATAATTGCCATTAGCGGCGGGACTAGTGTAGTCTATACAGACTATTGTGTGGAAGCAGGTCTTGAGATTCCCCCATCATCAGAGTCTACCGTTAAGGCACTTCGCTCAGTTATGAGAAGTGTAGGCAACGCTGTAGGAAACCCAATCGATTTAGCCGCAGATTACTATGTGGACCAAATCCTGTCTGAGGTCGTTCGGATTGTTGGTGAAGATCCTGAATTCGATTCAATCATAATGCAAGCAGATGTTCATAACATTCACCAAGTCTCTGTTATAATGGAT
>JAEOST010000020.1 GCA_016840245.1 Candidatus Thorarchaeota archaeon | reverse complement strand
CCTCGACTATATCTGCGTAGTTAATGTCTGAAGCAGATGATATTTCACTATCATAGAGGTACGCCTCTCTAATAGCCATAGTCGAAGCTAAGTTTCCAAAAGAGAATGCGATTACGACAAGTCCACTTACAATGAGACCTAAACAGAGTATCTTATACTGCACAATATCTCCCTCTCCCCTACTTTGTTCACCATTGAGTATTAGATGTTCCGATATCATGTTTATGTCCTCTTGGTAAAGAATAAGTAGAGATTGGATTCGGCTTGAGCTGTGGAACTTCTAGGTTTACTAGAAAACATGGATTGTTGATTTCGTATGCTTGATGAACTAGCAGATATCTCAAAGGAGAATCGCGCAAAGCGAGAGGAGAATCCGAAACAGCTCGAAAGGATGCAGGCTGCAGAATCAGGGCAAGATCCTGATTATCTCCTCATCTCACCAATAAATCGTGGAGCACAAGACTTGGACCTCTTTGTGGTAGAACAGGGAGATGCATTCCACGCAACCAGAGTCCCTGGACAACCGATTCTTGTGCCTGAGCTCGCTCCAGTTCTCTTTGGAGGTCCTGCTGCATACTACTCATATTTTGACAAGAAGCGGGGAGTAGTTGCTACATTCGAACAAGATGACTCGTTAGACATCATCACAGCATCCATTGATAACATCGCCAGCCACCCAAGTCTGCAGGGATTACCGATCATCGGTCTTCGTGTGGATTATGAACGAGCTCGAGCTAGTCTTGTAGTCCACAACAAGGGGCGATCGTATGAGGATGAAAACCTGCTGCTGTCAAGACTAGCCCTTCCACAAAAGGCTGATGAGAACACATTGGAGATCATATGCTCAGACTCACGACTAAGACCGCCAGCAACTCCCTCCGGAGCTCCTTTCTCCATTCAGACACTTGGTGGTTATATTCCACCTTATTCTGTGAAGCAGTCCGGTGAAACCTATCAGCTCAATTCATTCATCACAGACTGGATTGCAGATGAGCCATTCGACAAACAGATAGTACTTGTGGCACACGGCGCATTTGCTAGTGCAGGTGCATCATGTGGTGCAGCGACAGAGCTGCTTAGCCCAGATACACATCCTGATAGCACTCTGGACATGGTACTTAACGCAATGCGACTCAATATCAAACCGCATCAGTTGGCCAACCCAAGACATGCTGAGGATAGTGCATGTAACATTGCTGAAGCTGCAAAACGGAATCTATCAGCCTATCCTGCACTTGCGAAAGTCCGCACTATTGGTGTGGATCTTGATGAATTGATACAGATTGTCTTGATGGATACAGTCACGAACGAGATAATCCCAATAGAGGATGTGTTTACTGAGTAACATCACATTCTAGTGTCACTATCATATCTTCGAAGTAGTCTATCTCTAACACAAAGGAATTGAACTTCGCTAAAGGTACAATGGGTACTCCATCATGAAACTCAATATCTTCTGTATACCAAGTGACAACAACTGGAACCATCCTGTAGAGTCCTCGTCTAATTTTCCCAATCTTTTCTGAGAGTCGGGTCATCTCATGGCACAGTCTAACTGTCCGTACAATCTGCTTCTCTGCTGCAGACTTGAGAGCTGAGGATTTATTCTTTCGAACATTCCACATCTTAGCATCAACTGAGAGGATTGTATTTCCCCCCACTCCAATGACATCGATTTCCATTCCCCTGATACTTGCATTACCCTTTCTGCGAAAACTCTCTATACATCGGTAGTTATGCTCTTCAAGGACATTTGCTACAAATCCCTCAAAGTCTTTCCAGGTGAGGTGCTCTACAACTGATTCAGTATCCACTCCTTTGGAGATCACACTCATTGCCAACTCAATTCTTGTTCTTCGATTCAGCTGCCAAGTTCCATCCAGCTCAGAGGTCAGACCTAGTTCAAAGAGAACTTGCTCCTCACTCTCTGAGATAGAAGAAAGCATTCCCGTGTCTTTTGTCCTGCGTAAGATGTCGATTATTGTCTCCAGCATTGCTGCTTGACACCTCGCGCCTTAGTTTATATCTTCGCGTGCTATCAAGAAGATGGGATTAATCATGTCCGAAACCGCAGATGGTTGGCGCCGGGTGCTTCTTGCATTCGATGACTGGATCACTTACGAATCTTCAGAGTTTGCTCCCTGGACTAGTTATTTCTCAGTAGAGAATCTCAGTGGTCTAACAAGCAAAGAAGTTGTTGGATGGATGCAAACGATGTATGATCAGGTAATCCCAGGTCGTATTGAGAAGTGTCAAGAAGCAGGAGTTGCTCTTGAAGATTTTCTGCCCTACATGCCTGAACCTGAGACCATTGCAACTGTCCGATCAATGATTGACCTGAATGGAGTTCTACAGAATCTAATGCTTGGTATGAGTGATATCTTTACTACAATGGTGGATGCATACCGAACTGGTGGAATAGAAGAACTCGAACATTATCTGAAATCGTTAGCTGAATCCGAAGAGGATATTCGTCATCATATGAGTCTGTATAGTCAAGGATTTGGCAAGCTCAAGTCATTAGGATTGGAGATGCCCGATGAACTTGGGTAATACACAAACAAGTCAACTGAATTCATCTCTACACATTCAATCTTAGAAAGAGATCTACTGGTGGGATTGAAGTCTTATTATTCAATCCGACCAGTTGACATTGCTAATTTTTCTGGAACTAGCCCCAATCCACAGTACTTGCAGGGGGTGTACTCGGGCCATCAAGAATTTCGATTCTCCTGTCTCTATTGCAGTAGAAAATTAATGGAAGGAAAATCGCACCTAGTAAGGCGTATTGTCTAAATGTATCATATACTATCTGGAATTCATCCCTTCCTTCAGCCTGGACTTGTGTTAATTCCACATCAACACCACGACCTGTGTCTACAGACGCTTGAACAGTATAATCACCAGGTGCGATGTTAATTGAGCCGTAACCATACTCAGTCTTCACTTCATATGACGAGGAGTCTATCTCGACTGAAGTTGAGCCAATAAGAGCACCCTCTTCATAGAATCTGATTGTTACTGTAGTTACTTCCACAACAGTCATTCTGTATGAGCACTGAATTCTAACACTCGGTGCGAACCACGGTGCTGGTTCTACAGTGTACGATAATGACAAAGTATTACGAGTGTTGAACTCACCAATGTTGTTACCTGGATCATATCCATTCACTCCTGGGGCTTGCATCAAGAAGAAGCAAAAAGTGATTGCAATCAAGAAGACACTGAGAGCAGTTCTCCTATGTCTTGTAAAGACATCCAGTTTTAGAACAAGTAATACTGCAACTAAAAGCAATGCTAGTTCAATTGCTATGTAGACAATTCCCATCATAAAATGCTCACCTACATTGCTTTGAGTTAATCCAAATGATAAACTTACTTTCTCTAGAGACCATCACTAGTAGAACCAAACGTCGTTACAAAGACTTATTTGTCTAAATCCTGGCCTATTTGATGACCCTTAGTAAATAAGAGGTGAAAAATAAAATGGGTGAAACTGAAAAGCCTGCCCATCAATGTCGGGTCGCATATGCAGAAGGTGGCCACGAAATTAGGTCACGAGGTGACTGTATTCTCTAGTGGGCATCAGGCCTACTCGAATTACACAACAACTGCAGAATTACCTTCTTTTGAGAGTCTTGCGGAATCATTCTTCAGTCTAGCTGAGACTAGGCTAAGTGAAACTCAGAAGTTTGTGCTCTGGATGAGTGCACGCTTATTGAAGTTTCATACACTGACTGTGACTGCTTTGGCTGATTTGCTCTCTAGAAGGAGCACCGTTCCGTATAGCACGGTGAAATGGAATTTACGAACATTGATGG
>JAEOST010000184.1 GCA_016840245.1 Candidatus Thorarchaeota archaeon | reverse complement strand
TACGTCACTATCAAGTCGTTTGATTTTCTGCGATACCTTTTGCTGAACTCCCATCTTGTCCTTGTCTAGACCTATTGAATCTATAATCTCTGTGTTCTTCCTACGTGCGTTCTTAGTCAATTGCTCGAGCAGCATTGCATCAAGCTCGTCAAGGTCCACTCTCTCATTATCCTGAATTCTAGATGATTTTGGTAAAGTAGATCCTTTCGATGCAGCACCCCACCACTTATCCCAATCGAATCTCCACACAAGATTTTCCGGATCCCATGCCTCCAGTCTAGGACGTGTGTAGGTAGAACCATACTCTGCACTCAGGGTGGGAATCTCTCTGATGTCTTTGATTACATCCTTCTCTTTCATGATATTCAGTGCATCCAAGAGATATTCTCTCGCCGCATCTGGTTGTCTGAATTGAAGAAGAAGTCCCTGTATTTCACCACCATAGACTCTCGCTCTATACGACGTATAAGGATGAGCGTCACAGAACTTCTCGATTTGTTTTACTGAGTCGTATGAGTCGACCCTGACAAGGAAGTCATCCATCTCCAGACCTAATTTTCGAACTATAAGTGAAGCTCGAATTCCCATGTAGACTTGTTCTTTTCTAAGAGACTCTAGCCATGCTCTTGCGGTTGGAGGTGTAATTTCTGGAACTACCTTCTTAGCTAAAGCCACGGCAGATGCAGTTGGCTCCTGTTGGAGCGCAAACAACAGTGAGAGTTTCTGTTTATTCACTATGCGACTACCCTCTATGGACTAGAAGTATGCAGCTATTTCTGGTAGTCCAGGGCCGCCTCCCGTTGGAGGGTCAAACTCGAGTTGATCGGCTATGTAGATTTTGCCATTCCCTGTCCCCATCACAGATGCTAGCATGGTAACGGTGTACCATCCACTTTCAGTGGCCATGTCAATACAGTCAATATGCAGTACAGACTCAGCCGGAGCTCTGTAAACTGAAATCCTAAAGGCATATGTGAAACCAGATGGTAATTCTATCCAAATGTTCAGGTCAACACGCTGAGGATCGATAGTGATGAAATCAAATTGAACAAGTAGTTTGATGTCATCCTCATACGAATCTCCATCAAGGTCCGCATAGTAGGCATCAATGATTCGAATCGATTGTACACTGGCTATCCTTGGTTGTGCACTCACAACTGGCAAAAATATTGTGAGTGAAACCGCCATCACAAGTAGCAGTCCTATTTCTCTTCGCATCTCACTCCACCTGATCAAATCTTAGGGAATCCAGTTTAATTTATAAGTGTGCTTTGTTTTAGAAAAGTAAGTAGTACTTATAAGTTGCTTTGTTTTCTAAAAATTGTCCTTATTGCGTGGACCCGGAGACGGTGTAACAATGAAACGAATTCTTGCAGCAGCCCTCCTATTTGGTCTGACAATGGGTCTTCTATTTCCAGCTGTAACTATTGTCGCTACTGATGGCAATCTCATAATGCCTGGTGGTGGCGGCGGTGGTGGTAGATGGAATGTCGATCCAGAGCCAGTGACCTACAACATATGGAGTGGTCAAGACAAGTGGGCAGTCATCATTGGTATAACTGACTATGATGGCCGATCATCAGATTTGATGAACCCACACAACGATGCCCTTGAGATGTTGGAGATTCTTGAGGCCGATGGCTACAACTATGCGTTGGCTATCGACAATCAGGGCTCAAAGGAAAACATGGAGGAGATGATGGACTGGTTAGTTGCTAACGAAGGACCTAACTCAAAGGTCGTGTTCTTCTTCTCTGGGCATGGTTCTCGAACCGCCGATGGTAGTTGGGACACAGACATTGAGTCTGATGGTAACGATGAGTGCCTAGTATCCTGGGATGCTAGAGCTGTGACTGATTCCTACATGGCAGGCAAGTTTGCTGAGATGGAGTCGAATCAGATAGCTGCAGTATATTGCAGTTGTCACAGTGGTGGTATGTTCGACCAACCATATGAAACACGTACTGGTATGCTCTATGTAGCAGCAGCTGAAGCTGACCAGTATGGTTGGGATTATGGTGC
>JAEOST010000183.1 GCA_016840245.1 Candidatus Thorarchaeota archaeon | reverse complement strand
GTTCAGTGACAGCCTGATACCCCTAATTGAGAAAGGAATTGTCACAAATAGCAAGAAGAATCTCCACAAGGACAAGGTGATTGCATCATTTGCAATGGGTTCTGAGAAGCTCTATTCCTACATTGATGATAATCCTCTATTTCACATGCATCCGACTGAATACGTTAACGATCCATATGTTATTGGTCAGAATAACAAGATGATTGCCATCAACTCAGCCCTAGAGGTTGATCTCACAGGACAGGTCTGTGCTGATTCTATTGGACATCGATTCTATTCTGGTATCGGTGGTCAAGTAGACTTCATCCGTGGGGCAAACAGGTCAATTGGTGGCAAAGCAATCATCTGTATGGAATCAACTGCCATGGATGGTAAGATTTCAAGAATTGTACCTCGACTCAGTGAGGGTGCAGGTGTGGTAACCACACGGGGTGATGTAGACTACATTATCACAGAATACGGTCTCGCAACCCTACATGGAAAGACCATTCGTGAGAGAGTACTATCACTCATCGCAATAGCACATCCAGACTTCAGAAATGACCTTCTTGAAGCAGCAAAGACAATGAGGTATGTGTTTGAGGACCAAGTTCCCTTCACTGTTAAGGGCACGTACTTTCCAACTGAGTTTGAGAGTCAGGAGACCTTCACAAGACCAGAAGGTCCAGTCACAATTCACTTCAGATTAGCTCGTCCTGACGACAGTGATAGGATAAAGGACCTCTTCTACGGCCTCTCAGAGGAGAGTATCTACTTCAGGTTCTTGACACCAATGAAGAGCATATCTAGACGAACGCTCCAGGACTTCTATGATGTAGATGCTGACCGGGATGTCTCAATAGTTGCTGTAATTTATCCTGACGAGGAATCAGAAACTGAACGAATCATGGGAGCAGGGAGATATCTCCTCAATAGGAGTACAAATGAGGCTGAGTTTGCGTTGCTTGTACATGATGAGTTTCAGCATATGGGTGTAGGTAAATTCATGCTCAATCATCTGATGAGGATAGCCAAGAGCAAGGGTGTGGATGCTTTCATCGCTTTTGTACACCCAAGAAATGTTCCGATGATCAAGTTCCTTCATAGCACAGGCAAAGTCATCGAGAGTCACCTATCGATGGAAGATGAGGAGTATATCTTCAAGTTGAAGCTTTAGAGATGCTATACAGACTACGCATGTGTTCGAAAAACATGTAAGTACATAGTGAAATGTGCATCTTAGTGGTTATCTTGGGTGAAGACGAAAAAACAAGTGATGAGGATGCCACGACCTGTTCATGGTGCGGTAATCTAGTCGAAGAGCAGACTTACAAGGATGGAGATAAGGTCTATTGTTCATCCGCATGTCACTCAGCGGGAATTTTCCCTCCAATGGTGCTTGGTACAATCATAACGACAATCTTGATTGTATTATTACTTCTATATCCACAGACTGTAGCTGATATCATTCTCGGTGGTTTTCTTGCTGGTCAAACATGGATAGTCATAGGAATGTACATTGTTGTTGCTATTGTCTACATTATTATCCTCTACATCACCTATGAAGGGTGGCGTAAGCGGACTGGAAGACTCGACCAGCCAAGTGAGCAAGATACTGGAGTTGAAGGCATCTCTCAGTATGACTGAACCTAGAGATACGAATGTCGAATCTGAGCAGGTCTTCCGTCTGTGTGGATGGTCTCAAGGAATGCACTAATTGCATCATTGGGAAAGTCGTGACCGTCATCAAGTATCAACTGCTTCAGATGCACAAAGAGTGGTCTGAGAGTTTCCATTGTTGGGTTATCTAATGCATCACAAAATATCTTGTAGGTCTCATCGGACATACCTAGCTTCTTCACATGCTGGGACCACCACTTGAAGGGTGGAGCCCATGACTTCTTGATGGCAAACCAGAGATTTGCAGCTGCCACTACACCTCGGTAGAGGTTGAGCTTGGAGCTGTGTGTGAATCCACGCTTTTCGTCAATGTGTGCAGCTCCCAGAGGACCAATGACAAGAGCGTACTTGTTCTTGAGACGGTCAAGATGTTCCTCCGCAGGATATCGTGCGAGTTTCTGCCTCCATTCCTCAAGTTTACCAGAGGGATCGTAGATTACAACGCCCTCAGCATAGGGAGAGTGGTCGATGTCGAGTGGTGAATCGATTTGTTGTTTGAACCAGGCATCTGACACTGGGGAAAAGTCGATTACAAGCTTCTTTGGTTCAACAGACTCATCAAACTCCAGCCAGATTGTGTCCAGTAGGTCAAGACTGTAGTAGTACTCGTCAGTCACATAGATCAGAGCATCCCAGTCCGTCGTGGGAGCTCCGAATCCCGTGGCTCTGCTACCCCAGAGCATAACACCCATGACGTGTGGTTCTTTGATTAGACCTTCCAGTCTTTCACGGGCCATCACATCATCAATCTCTTCAATGCTCTTCACAATTGGAATCTGCTGTTCGTTCATGGAGTCGCCTCTTGATGCGGCGACCTCAGTTTTACTAATGAATGATTGTGTGTACGTAATTTCCAGTTCTAAGAGAGTCTTGTGGATGGGCCAGGGTCTATTCCCATGGGTCTAAGTCCCCTGTGAATACTGTCAATCCATTCGTCGAGTGCATCATAGCCCCGAAGTCCTTCTACTCGTCCAACTGGATTACCTTTCTTGAGAACAACAATTGCAGGGACACCCAGAACCTCGAACTTCTCAGCGGATCCCTCCACTTCTTCGATGTTCACCTTGGCAAAGAAGACTTTTGACTCGTACTTCTCAGCGAGTTCCTCCAGTATGGGATTCATCTGCTTACAATAGGGGCATACACTGGTGTAGAATTCAACAAGAGTTGTTCTTGGTCGTCGCAGAGTATCTAGATATGACCTATCTGATAATTCATTCAACTCGCCATTTGCTAGTTCTTCCTCGGTGCCATCCAAGGCGGCCTCTAGTTTCTTGGCCAAGAAGTCAAACCCAGCTGGTTCTTGTTCATCATCAGGCATCTCGGAACCTCACAGGAGAGATGTGGTAGAGTTAATTCCAAACGGCTTGTATCTTTAGGTATATGATTTGGAACACGTGTTCTAACAATCTCGGCAAACCTTGCGTAAAACACAGTATAAGTTAGGACATGAGAGAGGTCAGAAGGTGGTCAGGTAGTGATGAAACTCACAATTGCATCCATTATGCATCCCGGTAAGCACTCTGAGATTAACGCACTATTGTTTGCTGGAAGTGTCCGTTCATTCGCAGGATCGCTCTCAGATACTCCGATTTGGTTCTATGTTCCAGAAAGAGCTGAGAATCTTTCTGAACATGCAAAGGACAAATTCAGTGAGCTAGATGTCAAGCTGTTCCCGCTCGATGTCAGTATGGATGTAGCAAAATTCCCATTTATGGGACATGCTTTTGCAGCAGCACAGGCAGAGTCTGATGTAGGTGACGAAATAGATTTACTAGCTTGGATGGCGACCAATACCCTAGTTCTTCGTGAGCCTGAAGAGCTCATATTACAGAGAGGTACTAATCTAGGTTACAGACCTGTACATCACACACTTGTGGGCTCACGATACGAAGAGCCATTAGATGTATTCTGGACTGAGGTCTATCGATATTGCAACGTACCTGAGGATCGCGTTTTTCCTATGGTTGCACATGTTGATGGAGTCAAGATTCGTCCATACTTCAATGCAGGTTGTCTAGTGACGCGTCCACGTAACAGTGTTTTCACTACTTGGCGTGACTCATTTCTCAAACACTATCGAGAGGAGGCCTTTCAAGAGTTCTACAAGAAGGATGATCTCTATGCCATCTTCATTCATCAGGCAATACTCTCAGGAGTCATTCTGTCTACATTGAAAACAGACACACTACAAGAACTTCCTATAGACTACAACTATCCCCTTCACCTATATCATGAGGACGCTACAGATAATCGTCCGACACGCCTTGATGACGTAGTGACCATGCGTCATGAAGGGTTCCATTCAGATCCAGATTGGATGGACAAGATGCCTGTAGAGGATGAACTCAAGCAATGGATTGCAGGACAGATTCAATTGTGAGTGGATTTCTACTCTCGGCGTTTCTTAGCGTCTTCCCATAGTTCAATAGCTTGCTCAGTGAATCGTGTCGCTGACCTCTTGCTACTCATATCAAAGTCAGGAAGAAAGAAGTTCAATCTCGCGTTCTTTGTAATTATTACAAGATTGTCATCATAGGTTCCTGAGAACTCAGGACTCTGCTCTGTAGTCACCTCGACTATATCCTCCCACCCATAGACACGTTTCACGAAGAAGATGTTGTAGATTACCCCATTCTCATCTATCTGCAGGTACCACCTCTTGAATATCTTAGATGGAATCCAGAGATAGAGTAAGCCAAAGACTATGAACAGAGGGAATGCTATGACGGCACCAGCATCATCTCCTACTGCAGCCATACCCCAGAAAGCTGTGAATATGATGATTATCATAAAGGGTGCGCAAGTTATGACATTATACCATGCGTTTCCTTCCACACGATGTTTATGCAACATGTGATTAGATAATATGCTACTTTGAGTTAAGCGTTGCCCACAATCACCATGAGTCAAATACGCTGTTCAGAAGTAATATATCATAGACTCATTTGGCGAGTCTTGGAGGAATTGGTTTGCCAAATGTACTCTATCGACCAGTAGTCTATGAGATTCTGTTTATGACCGAGAAGATTGAGATGGAGAAGGTGATTCTAGACTGTGGAGCTGGAGGAGGTAGACCACCACTCGGTCTCTTTGCAGAATGGGAGTACAAGTGTTTTGGAATTGATATTTCAGAGGAGGCTGTCAATTCTGCAAAACAATTCGCATCAAAGTACAATCTAGAGGTAGACATGCGAGTTGCGGACTTCAGGGAAATTCCATTTGAAGACGAGACCTTCAGTTTTGTCTATACACAGAACAGTATAAACCATCTGAGCAAGAAAGACACAGAGGTAGCAATCAGAGAGATGAAGAGAGTTCTCAGACCGGGAGGTCTTCTCTTTGTTGACTTCATGTCAATAGACTGCTCCTACTGTAATGAGGAAACCATGGGCAAACTTGTCGACGACTACGAGTTTCTTGGGGTTCATGGCGAGGAGGAGTTTCTACACACCTTCTTCAGAAATGATGAACCAGACAGATACTTTGAGGATATGGAAACAATTCGAAAGAAGAAGATTGAGAGTGTGAATCTCCATAAGGGTAGAACAAGTACTGATGTTCTACTGTGGTATTACCTTAGAAAACTTAGTGATACGGAGTGATTTGCTAAACTTACTCCTATTTCTTTTGGAATATATCAGCACCCTCTCGAGCAAATTCTGAGTGAGTTATACATGCATCTTTGAAGGATGGTAGATTAGCTAACATACTCCCACCAATCCAAGATACGTAGAGTCCTTCTGGAACGTCTATGATTGAGAAATCTCTGTCAGAAGTAATGGCTGCTGTAATCTCCTTTTGCAGTTTTTCTCTGAATAGAGGTGTTGTTGTTGAGCTTCCTGTGAGTATGATGTTAC
>JAEOST010000182.1 GCA_016840245.1 Candidatus Thorarchaeota archaeon | reverse complement strand
TGATGATGCATCATAGATTGTTGCATTCTCATAATCAGGAGGATGAGAAAGTTCCACGGTAAAGTCTTCTAGATCATCATGAGCAGGTACATAGAAGTATGATGTCAGAACAGGACTTCCAGCGGAGTCCACAGAGTACCCAATTCCAGTTTCTGTTGGGTTCGTTGACCAACTCGTATTTCCCGTTCTAAACTCAGACACGAAACGAGCTTCATAGTCGAAGGAAACAGGTTGATCAGATAGGATGCTCAGTTCGAGAGGGCTGGTGTCCCAAAACGAGTGATTCACTAATAATCGTCCATTACCGTTCGACCCATTTATGAGTGTGGACGAGAGAGGATCTACATTCACTCTCAAATTCACGTCATCAGGGTCAATATAGTCTGCTGATATCAAAGAGATGTCGTCGACGAAAAACCTCAAGAATCGAGCATTGTCCCAGTCACCGTCATAGTCCTCTCTATCACCCTCAAGTGTCCGAGATTCCACTATCTCGAAAACAAATCGAAACTCGAATGAGGTGGGTGCACTGTCAAGTGATATTGGGATTGGTCCGATATGATACCACATGTCTCTTCCAGAAATTGTGGCAGGATCCAAGCTCCAGAGAACTGTACTCTCAGCCTCGATTCTTAGTTCAAAATCCTCAAGCCGTCGTGGTCCAATTGGACCACTATCATATAGCAGGTCAAAACTGAGCAAGAAGTCGGTTTCAGATGGAGAACGGGTTATATCCTGATACCAGTAGACCCACGAATCTTTGTATACTTTGAAATCCATTGGTTGACCAGTTGCCTCTCCTTCGAGCTCGAGTTCTATGAACTCGGTACCTGTGTCATTATACACAGCCCTGAGTGTCTGCTTTCCAGGTTCCTTATTGTATCCGTCTGCATCCCATCCCAAAGGGTGGTACGGAACACCACCAGATGGGTTTACATTCACACCAGGATATCCGTCTGTGAATGTACCATTGAGAACCAGGAGCTTTCTGAGTTCAGATACGTTCAGTTCAATCTGATTGCTTCTCCATTCATTTACAACATCAAGTGTTAGGTTGGATTCGACGGATGGAGTTTCATCGGTCCTTGCTGAAATCAGGCCGGTTGTTTCCACATTGATCCCACTCTGTAAGAATTCAATTGCGTCTAACACACCAGTTCTTGTGGGAGCGGCTGCTGTTTGAAAATTGGGACTTGATTGGAGTTGCTTTGTTTCAAGTGGTGATTTTGATACAGAAGAGAGGTCTTCGACAACAAGGAATGGACTAAGAGAGAGAACTCCAATGATGAGTATGATTGAACAAAGTGAATTTCTCTTCGAACTGTCCATTTTACAACCTCATCCAGATCAAATCTAGAAACCTAGTATATTCTACATCCAGCTCTAATGGTATTTCCCATATTTCAAGCAGTAAAATAACCGAAATCAAGCATTTTAATGAGACCAGTCTGGACGGTATTCGAAAAAGTGACAGTATTCTCTCTTTTGCTCAATCAATTTTCGAAAAAACCAATAATATTTGTGTGAGTCTTGAAGTCGCTGTCTAGAATAGACTTACTCTTCCTTTGTAGCCTTGATAGAATACACTAGGGGTAGTTGAATATCCGGGTTATTGTAGACCCAGTATCCATCTTCTGACCGTTGCCAGAAGGGGAATATCTTGAATGGTGACTTGGCAAACTCGTGAAGATATTCCATCTTTAGACCGGATTTGATAATGGCCGTGACGACATCCCCCATGCTATGAGCCCACTCGTAATCCGTCTGTGGTTCGAACTTGGTATCATCAGCATAGGATCCATCCACTTCGAAGTGATAGGGTTCGGGAGTGTGGAAGTACCCGCGGGTCAGTCTGAAGTCATCCTCTGCTTCTTCATCAAACATCCACAAGACAGGATGACCCTCAGCAATGTAGAAAGTCCCTCCAGGTTTGACAAAATGAGCCGCAATCTCAGCCCATCGTGTCAGATCATTCAACCAACAATGAACACCATATGAGGTGAAGACGATATCGAACTTCTCGTCAAGGACAGCAGGTAAATCATAGATGTTCGATTGGATGAAATTGGCTTCAGTATCTATCTGTTCTGCTAACCCTCTTGCCAACTGAAGAGCCTCACTAGAGAAGTCAACGCCAGTGACCTTTGCCCCTTCTCGTGCCCATGACAGGGTGTCAAGTCCGAAATGACACTGCAGGTGTAATAGTGACTTTCCTCTGACATCCCCAACCTCTTCTAATTCAATTGAGTTGAGTGAGGTTTTTCCTTGGAGAAACTCGTGTACCTTGTAAGTTTCTGAATCATAGTTGATCTTAGCAAACTTGTCCCAGAGGTCTCGATTGGCTTCGAAGAACTTCTCGTTTCCTGACATACGACCCACATCCAAATTCAGTTTTTTGCGTTGTGATATCAATGTAGTCTTTGACGTGTTAAGACGTTACACGTTCCTAAAGACACTTATTTCACGAATTTAGACCAGCTCAGTATTCAGAGGGAGTGACCATGGAACAAAAATATCCAACTACCCGAAGAGAGAATATCGTAGAAGAAATACACGGAGTAAAGATCGAAGACCCGTATCGATGGCTGGAAGATGCATCTTCTAAGGAAGTGCAAGAGTGGGTTGAGGTACAGAACAAGATGACATCCTCTATTCTTGATGGATACTCAGGAGAAGATATTGTCAAGAAGCGGATGCTTGACCTGTTCCACTATGACTACATTCAAGCGTATTATTTTCAGGTTAGGAAGAGAAAGGAGGGTCCAAGATTCTTCTATTTCTTCAGAGAAGCGGGAAAGAACCAACCATCGCTCTGTTATCAAGATGGAGAGGATGGCAAGAGAGTCGTTCTCTTTGACCCTCTAAAGGAGTCAGAAGAAGGCCTCATTTCCATTGATTGGTTTTTCCCAAGCCATGATGGCAGTCTAGTAGCGTATGGTAAATCCGAAGGGGG